>DATCOR010000084.1:0-8294 GCA_036564585.1 Candidatus Limnocylindria bacterium
CGACCAGGAGCGAGAGCCGTTCGAGGTAGTCGTAGGTCGCAGCTTCGAGGGCGTCGTCGGTGACCGTCACGATCTCGTCGACGTACGTGCGCGCGAGGTCCACGTTCAGCTGCTCGGTACCCTTCGCGACGAGCTTGTCAGCCACGCTGTGCGGGTGCTCGAGGACCACCGGATGGCCGGCCTCGCGCGAACGGCGCACCGCGTCCGCGCCCTCGGGCTCGACCCCCACGATCCGGACGTCGGCCCGCCGCTCCTTCACGGCGAGGGAGATCCCGCCGATCAGGCCGCCACCACCGACGGGGACGACGACCAGCCCGACATCGGGCACGTCATCGAGGATCTCGAGCCCGACCGTGCCCTGACCGGCCACGATGAGCGGGTCGGCGTAGGGATGGACGAACGTCTTCCCTTGCTCGCGCTCGATGCGATGCGCGAGCGCCAACGTGTCGTCGTACATGTCCCCTTCGAGGAGCACCTCCGCGCCGTACGCCCGGCACACGCCGACGGTCGTCTCCGACACTCCGCGGGGCATGACCACAGTCGCCGGCGCACCGAGGCGGTACGCGGCATACGAGACCCCTTGGGCGTGACTGCCAGCTGAGGCCGCGACCACGCCGCGGGCGCGGTGCTCGTCGTCCAGCGACGCGATCTTGTTCAGCGCGCCCCGCACCTTGAAGGTCCGCGTCGGCTTGAACGTCTCGATCTTGAGCAGGATCTCAGCGCCGAGCAGCTGCGACAGGTATGGAGAGCGTTCGATCGGCGCACGGGGGAGGTAGCGATCGACAACGAGCCGGGCTGCCTCGACGTCTCGGATGCTCAGCACCGCGCGACGATACTTCCAACGTGCCCACTCGCGGCGAAGCCCGAGGACAGGCGACCGAGACGCTGCGGCGCGCCGGCGCGCTGACGCCCGCGCTCGATGCGGATGTACTTCTCGCGCACGCGCTCGGCGTCCCGAAGGAGACGCTCGTCGCGCACCCGGACATCGAGCTCACGCCCGACCAGGGATCGCGATTCGACGCGCTGGTCGCGAAGCGGGCCGATGGCGTGCCGGTCGCGTACCTGCGCGGCTTCAAGGAGTTCTACGGCCTGCGCTTTTCGGTTGACCCTCGGGTGCTCGTCCCGCGACCCGAGACCGAGGTGCTGGTCGACGCAGTCCGCGAGTACGCCGCGGATCGCGACCTCGTGGTCGTCGACCTCGGAACGGGCTCGGGTGCGATCGCGATCGCGCTCGCCGCGAGTGCGCCGCGGTTGCGGGTCATCGCGACCGACGTCTCCGCAGCGGCCCTGATCGTGGCGCGCGCGAACGCGAGCGCCCACGGCGTGCGCATCGACTTCCGCCAGGGCGATCTCCTCGCGCCGGTCACCGATCGGGTCGACGTCGTTGCCGCGAACCTTCCGTACCTCCGCGACGACGATCTCGAGCAGCTCGCCGGCGAGCGGACGTCACTCGCGTTCGAGCCACGCGTCGCGACCGTCGCCGGACCCGACGGGCTGGTACTCGTCCGGCACGCGATCGCCGACCTGCCGCGCGTACTCGCTCCGGCCGGCGCCGCGTTCTTCGAATGCGATCCGCCGCAGTCGGCGCCCATCGCCGCGCTCCTTGCGCCGCTCGGCACCGTCGACGTGCTCAAAGACCTCGCCGGCCTCGAGCGCGTCGTGCGGTTGCGGCGATGACGACGCCGAAGGCGACGCTCGCCGCGCTGTGCAAGCACGCACTCACGTATCCGGAGGCGACGGAAGAGTTTCCGTGGGGCGATCGCACGATCAAGGTGCGCGGGAAGATCTTCGTGTTCCTCGGTGCCGGCAAAGACGGATTCGGGATGTCGGTCAAGCTTCCCGCGACGCACGAGCTCGCGCTCACCAGGGAGGGAACGCGACCCACGCCGTACGGCCTCGGGAAGGCCGGCTGGGTCTCACTACAGACGAAGAACGTCAGCGTGGCGCTGCTCGCCGAATTGAGGGACTGGATCGACGAGAGCTACCGCGCGATCGCGCCGAAGACGCTTGCCAAAGCCCTGGACGCGCGGTCCGCTCGGCAAGGCGCTCGTCGTTAGGATTGCCGCTGTGAAGACCCGCCTCATTCCGGCCGATGCGCCAGGGGCGGTGGAAGAAGCCGCGACCGCGCTCGCGAACGGGGAGCTCGTCGCATTTCCCACCGACACCGTGTACGGCCTCGCCGCCGGGCATGACCACATCCGCAAGCTCTACATCGCGAAAGACCGGCCGAAGGACAAGCGGATCCCGATCCTGCTGTCCGATGCCGCGAATCTCGAGGCGAGCGCCATGGTCACGCCGGCCGCCCGAGCGCTCGCCGCGCGATTCTGGCCGGGGCCGTTGACCATCGTGCTCGTCGCGCCGCGCCGCGGGACGATCGCCTTCCGCGTTCCGGCGAACGATGTCGCGCGACGGATCATCGCCGCGAGCGGAGGCGGACTTCCGGTGACGAGCGCGAACCGCTCGGGGAAGCCCGAGTGCACGACCGCGCAGCAGGTGCTGGCGCAGCTCGACGGCCGCGTCGCGATCATCCTGGACGGTGGGACCACGCCATTTGGGCAAGGCTCGACCATCGTCGACTGCACGAGCGAGCCGCTCACGGTCCTCCGCGAGGGAGCGATCACCAAGGCCCAGCTCGAAGAGGCGCTGCTCGGCGTCGAGTCGTACTCGTGAGGATCGCGATCGCGGCGGATCACGCCGGCGTTGACCTGCGCGACCAGCTTGCGCATCACCTGCGCCTCAAGGGACACCAGGTCGACGACCTCTCGCCGGAGAACGATCCCGAGGACGACTACCCGCTTATCGTCGAGCCGATCGCGCGCGCGATCGCCGCCGGCCGCTACGAGCGCGGCATCTTCTGCTGCGGTTCCGGGATCGGCCCGTCCGTTGCGGGGAACAAGATCGCAGGTGTGCGCGCGGCGGTGGTGGACAACGAATGGTCCGCCCGCGACGCGGTGGAGCACGTGAACGTGAACCTGCTGACGCTCGGCGAGCGGGTCATCGGCATCGAGCTCGCGAAGTCGGTCGTCGACGCGTACCTCGGGGCGACGGTCCAGGGCGACCGCCACGAGCGTCGCCGCAAGCAGATCGAAGATCTGGAAAAGGTGAGGGCAACATCATGAGCGAGATCGAGCGCATCGACCCCGAGATCTACCAGGCGATCGAGAACGAACGCCGCCGTCAGGTGGAGAAGATCGAGCTCATCGCGTCGGAGAACTACACGAGCCAGGCGGTCATGGACGCGGTCGGGAGCGTCCTCACGAACAAGTACGCCGAGGGCTACCCGGGACACCGCTACTACGGCGGCTGCGAGTGGGTTGACGTCGCGGAGTCGCTCGCGATCGAGCGGGCGAAGGTGTTGTTCGGTGCCGCGCACGCGAACGTGCAGCCGCACGCGGGCGCGCAGGCGAACATGGCCGCGTACGCCGCGGTCATCAAGCCCGGAGACGTCGTGCTCGGCATGGCCCTCGATCAGGGCGGGCACCTCACGCACGGCTCGCCGGTGAACTTCTCCGCCCAGCTCTACAAGTTCGTTCCCTACGGGGTGAAGCGTGACGACGAGACGATCGACTACGACGCCCTCGAGGCGCTCGCCCAGGAGCATCACCCCAAGCTCATCGTCGCCGGCGCGACCGCGTACCCGCGGTTCTTCGACTTCCCGCGCCTCCGGAGGATCGCGGACGCCGCCGGTGCGCTGCTGATGGTCGACATGGCGCACTTCGCGGGCCTCGTCGCCGCGGGAGAGCACCCGAACCCGGTGCCCCACGCGCAGATCGTGACGACGACGACGCACAAGACGCTCCGCGGGCCGCGGGGCGGCATGATCCTCTGCACCGAGGAGTACGCAAAGGCGGTCGACAAGGCGGTGTTCCCGTACTCGCAGGGCGGCCCGCTCATGCACGTCATCGCGGGCAAGGCGGTCGCGCTGAAGGAGGCGGCGACCCCGGAGTTCAAGACCTACGCGAAGCAGATCCGGGCGAACGCGCGGACGCTCGCGGCGGCGCTGGCTAACGCGGGGCTGCGTGTCGTGTCGGGCGGCACCGACAACCACCTCATGCTCGTCGATGTGCGGCCGATGAGCCTCACCGGCAAAGGTGCGGAGAAGCTCCTCGACGCGGTCGGGATCACCGTGAACAAGAACACCATCCCCTACGACCCCCAGAAGCCGGGGACGGCGTCAGGCATCCGGATCGGCACGCCGGCGATCACGACGCGCGGCATGAAGGAAGCCGAGATGGAGCGCATTGGCGCGCTCATCGCCCGCGCGCTGCGCGAGGCGAAAGACGAGACGATCGCGAAGCAGATCGCCGATGAGGTGCTCGACCTGACGCGGCGATTCCCGGTCCCGGGGATCACCCGGGAGGCGGCCAGAGCCTGACCGTCCAGGTCCACGTCTCGACCCACCCGCTCGTCCGGGAGAAGGTGACGCGCCTCCGTGACGAACGGACACCTCCGCCGGAATTCCGGCGGCTGGTCCACGAGATCGCGCTGCTCGTCCTGTATGAGGCGACCGCCGACCTCCCGACGGCTCCGGCCGACGTTCGGACACCGCTGGCGCCCTACAAGGGCGTGCGGCTGGCCCAGACCGTCGGCTTGGTGCCGGTCTTGCGAGCAGGCATTGGCATGGTGGAAGCGGCGCTCCAGCTGATCCCCGAAGCGCAGGTCTGGCACATCGGACTGTTCCGCGACGAGCACACGCTCCGGCCGATCGAGTACTACAACAAGCTCCCGTCATCGGCGACGGCGCAGGTTTGTCTCGTGCTCGACCCGATGCTCGCGACCGGCGGGTCGTCGGTCGCGACGATCGAGATCCTGAAACGGTGGGGTGCTCATAGCGTGAAGTACGTCGGTCTCATCGCCGCCCCCGAGGGCGTGAAGGCGCTGCATGAGGCGCATCCCGACGTGCCGATCCACGTCGCATCGCTCGACGAGCGGCTGAACGAGAAGGGCTACATCGTCCCGGGCCTCGGCGACGCCGGCGACCGTCAGTTCGGCACGAGCTGATGTCGACGATCCTCACCGCGGTCGGCTCGTCCACCTTGTTGCTGTTCGCGGGCTCGACCCTGCTCGCATTCCTCCTTGCGGTCATCGCGACGCCTGCCGTGGGCGCGCTCGCGCGGCGACTCGGGCTCATGGACGTTCCCGGTGGCCGGCGCCGGCATCCGGAGCCGATCCCGCGCATCGGCGGCCTCGGGATCGCCGTGGCGTTCGGGCTCGCGATCTTCGCGTTCTGGCTCGTCGACCGCCTGAACGGCCACCCCTTCCTGATCCCGGTCGAGGTCCGCACGCCGCGATTCACCCTCACGGCGATGGCTGCGTTCCTCGGGCTCGCGATGGGTCTGCTGGACGACGCGCTCGACCTGCGGGCGCGGTGGCAGATGCTCGGCTACTTCGCGATCGCAGCGGTCATCGTCGCCGCCGGCATCCGGATCGACTTCGTCAACGATCCGCGCGGCGACGGACTGCTGCAGCTCGCGCCGCCGATCGCCGTCGGGTTCACGGTCTTCTGGATCGTCGGCATGAACAACGCGCTCAACTTCATCGACGGCCTCGACGGCCTTGCCGCCGGCGTCGCGGCCATCGCCGCGGTGGCGCTCGGCGCGACGGCCCTCCTGCCCGCGGTGAACGAGCCGTTCGTGGCGTGGATGAACTTCACCCTCGCCGGTGCGATCGCCGGCTTCCTCGTGTTCAACTTCCATCCGGCGAAGGTCTTCCTCGGTACGACCGGCGTCGCGTTCATCGGGACGATGCTCGCCGTCCTATCGATCTTCGGCACGGCGAAGGTCGCCGCGGCGCTGCTCGTCCTCGGCGTCCCGATCCTCGACACCTTCTATGTGATCGTCCGCCGGCTCGTGACCGGGCAGGCGCCGTTCGCGCCGGACCGTGGTCATTTCCATCACAAGCTGCTCGACGTCGGGCTCTCGCACCGGCAGGCCGTGCTGTTGATCTACGCGATCACGCTCGGCCTCGGCGCGCTCGCGTTCATCTCGAGCGGCCGGGCGCAAATCTATTCGTTCGTCGGCCTCCTCGCCGTGTTCGGCATCGCCGTGCTCGCGCTGTCACAGCGGAGCGCCAAGGCGGAGGAGCTCGATCCCAACCTGTACCCGGAGAAGGCCGAATAGCCAGAGCGCCGATCAAGGTCGGAACGTGTTCCTGGACCGACCCGACGCTGATCGCGTCGGGGTGGTATCCGGAGAAGATCGCGAAGAAGGCCGACGAGCGCCTGCGGTTCTACGCGGACCGCTTCCCGGTCGTCGAGAACGACTCCGCGTACTACGCGCTGCCGGATCCGAAGCAGGCCCAGCTCTGGACGGAGCGGACACCCGACGGCTTCACGATGGATTTCAAGGCGTTCGGCTCGATCACGACGCACCCGTTCGATCCGAAGCGGCTTCCGAAGAACATCCGCGAGACCCTGCCCTCCGCCGCGCAGGAGAAACGCCGGCTGTACCCGAAGGATCTTCCGGCCGAGATCCGCGACGAGATCCACGCGCGCTTCTGGGTCTCGCTCGAGCCGATGCGCAAGGCCGGGAAGCTCGGCGCCATCCTGTTGCAGTACCCCGACTGGTTCGTCATCTCGCACCAGAACAAGGACGAGATCCTTCACGCCCGCGACCGGCTGCCCGACGATCGCCTCGCGGTCGAGTTTCGCAACGAGACCTGGATGAGCGAGCGCAATCGCGCGGAGACGTTGAAGTTCCTGGCCGACCACGAGCTGACGTACGTCTCGGTCGACGAGCCGCAGGGTTTTCCGTCGAGCGTGCCGCCGGTCGCCGCGGTCACGTCTCCGCGACTCGCGATCGTGCGGTTCCACGGCCGCAACGCCGAGAACTGGAAGAAGAAGGGCCTCACCGCCGCCGAGCGGTTCGACTACTCGTACTCAAAGGAGGAGCTCGCCGAGTGGCTCGGCAAGATCGAGCACCTCGCGGAGGAGACCGAGGAGGTCCACGTCCTGATGAACAACTGCTACGGCGACAAGGCCGTGAGCAACGCCGCCGACATGGCCAGGCTGTTAGACAAGGACGCTTGACATTTAGACAAGCAGACCGTACGCTCCGGAGGAAACGAAATTCCGGAGGTCGACGTGTCGCAAACAACCGCCAGCCGGGCCTACGCGAGGGAGTTGCTCACCGCGATGGCCGCCTACGTCGTCGCCGTCCTCGTCACCGTGAAACTCACGCCGGACGTCGATCCGGTGTTGCGCGTTCCGTTCGTGCTGATCCCACTCATCCCGTCGGCGTTCGCGCTCCGCGCGTATCTCCGCTTCCTCGGCCGGATGGACGAGCTCGGCCGGCGAATCCAGCTGGAAGCGCTCGCGATCGGCTTCGGTGCCGCGGGCATGCTCACGTTCGCGTATGGATTTCTCGAGAACGCGGGCTTCCCGCAGCTCAGCTACGTCTTCGTGTTCCCGCTGATGATCTTTCTCTGGGGCATCGGCGGCGCGGTCGCGAGCCGTCGTTACCAGTGAAGAACAAGCTCAAGGTGCTCCGTGCCGAGCGCGACTGGTCGCAGGCTGAGCTCGCAGAGCATCTGGCGGTCTCGCGGCAGACCGTGAACGCGCTCGAGACCGGCAAGTACGACCCGAGCCTGCCGCTCGCGTTCAAGATCGCGCAGCTCTTCGGCCGTCGCATCGAGGACGTGTTCGACCCCCACGCGGGCTAGGAGCGCGTCGCGGCTAGGATGCCGCTCGTGGTCCGGCCGATCTCCGACTTCGAGCCTCGCGAGCGCATCGCGCCGATCCCACACACCACTCGCCGCTTCTCATGCCGCTCGGCCCTCGCGATCTCTCCCGATAACGGGACCCTCGCGTTCATTGCCGATCTAGGTGCCGGCACGTACTCCGCCTGGACGCTGCCGCTGACCAAACCCGGGAAACCATCGCCGGCCCTCGGCGTCGATGGCGCGGCGCTCCGCTCGCTCAGCTGGTCCAAGCGCGGCGATCTCATCGGAGCGGCCGATCGCGGCGGTACCGAGCTCCATCAGCTGTACGTCGCGCGCAGCGACGAACGGGTCGAGAAGCTCTCGTGGAGCGAGGGCGAGCGCGTGCAGCGGCTCTTGTCATGGAACGCCACCTCGCCTGACGGGAAGCGCGTCGCGTTCTCCTCGAACGGACGCCAGCCCACCGACATGGACATCGTCATCGAGGACGTCGAGACCGCGACCGAGCGCGCGCTCGTGACTGGCCCGACCTGGTACGTCGCGGGCGGCTGGTCGCCCGACGGGCGCGCGCTGCTCGTGATGCGCGTCCAGGCGAACACGGATCAGGACCTCTTCGTCGTCGATCCGGACTCTGGCGC
>DATCOR010000094.1:0-4071 GCA_036564585.1 Candidatus Limnocylindria bacterium
GGTCGGGGTGACGGTGCGCGATACCGGGACGGGTATCGCGCCGGACGCGGTCGCCGGGATCTTCGACCGCTTCAGCAAGTCGACGGACTCACCCGGCGCTGGGCTCGGCCTCGCGATCGCGAAGGGTCTCGTCGAGGCGCACGGCGGGACCATCCGCGCGGAGAGCACGCCCGGTCAGGGCACGCGCATCGTGTTCACGCTGCCAGCGGGACCAACGGTCTAGACCCGCGGGCGGCGGGCGATCTCCGTCACGCGCATGTAGATCAGCGCGAGCAGGAGGACCGCGGCGACCTGCGGAGCGATGAGGGCGCCGATGGCGACGAGGATCGCGAATACGAGGTCGAAGGCAACCTGCATTGGGCCTCCCTCTGAGTGCGTGGTGCCGCGGATCGGCTAGCCGGGCGAGTTCGCGTCGTCCATCTGCGCGCGCTGGAGCTTCCCGGAGAAGTCGACGTAGATCGACTTCCACTCGGCATACACGTCGAGCGCCGCGCGGCCGGCTTCGCGATGGCCATTGCCGGTCGACTTCGTGCCCCCGAACGGAAGCTGGATCTCCGCGCCGATCGTGCCCGCATTCACGTAGACGAGGCCGGTGTCCGCGTCGCGCATGAACCGGAACGCGTTGTTCACGTTCTTGGTAAAGATGGAGCACGACAGGCCGTACTTCGTCGAGTTCACGACGCGGATCGCCTCGTCGATGTCCTTCACCTCGATGACCGCCGTCACCGGTCCGAAGATCTCCTCCTGGGCGACGCGCATGTTCGGCTTCACATCGACGAGCACCGTCGGCTCGTGGAAGAAGCCTTTCGCGAGCGCGCCGTCGGTCGGGATGCGCCCGCCGGCGGCGACGGTCGCACCCTCCTTCTCCGCGATCGGGATGTAGCTGTGGACCTTCTGCTGCGCCTCGCTCGAAATGACCGGTCCGAGGTCGGTCGCCGCGTCGAGGCCGTGGCCCATCTTCATCTTGTTGGCGCGCGATACGAGCCGATCGATGAGCTCGTTCGCGACCGCGCGGTTCGTGATCACGCGCGACGCCGCCGTGCAGCGCTGGCCCGACGTGCCGAAGGCGGACCACACGATGCCCTCGAGGGCGAGGTCGAGATCGGCATCTTCCATCACGACGATCGCGTTCTTCCCGCCGAGCTCCGCCGACACGCGCTTCAGCTGCTTTCCGGCGATCTCGCTGATGTGCGAGCCGACGTCGCTCGAGCCCGTGAACGACACGAGGTCGACGCCCTGGTGCGTGACGAGCGCGTCGCCGAGCGCGCCGCCAGGCCCGAGGACGAGATTCAGCACGCCCTTCGGCAGGCCCGCCTCCTCGAGGAGCTCGACGAGACGCACCGCGAGCATCGGGGTGTAGGAAGCAGGCTTGAACACGACCGCGTTCCCGAGGACCAGGGCGGGCATGATCTTCCAGGTCGGGATGGCGAACGGGAAGTTCCATGGCGTGATCGCCGCGACGACCCCGAGCGGCGCGCGCATCGACATCGCCCACTTGTTCGGGAGCTCGGCCGGCACGACGTCGCCGAACTGGCGGCGGCCTTCTCCCGCGGTGTAGTAGGTCATGTCGATGCCTTCTTGGACGTCGCCGCGCGCCTCCGCGAGTACCTTGCCCATCTCGCTGGTCATCTCGCGAGCGAGCTGGTCCTTGCGCTGGAGCATCAGCTCGCCGGCCCGGTAGAGGATCTCGCCGCGCTTCGGGGCGGGGTAGAGGCGCCACGACTCGAACGCGCGCCGCGCGGCATCGACCGCCCGGTCGACGTCGGCCTTCGCCGACTTCGTCGCCGTCGCGATGAGCTGGCCGGTCGCCGGGTCGAGGTCCTCGAATGCCTCGCCACTGGCCGAGTCGGTCCAGCGGCCGTCGATGTAGTTCTGCAGATGCGGCGTGGCCATTCGCTCCCCCTCATCGCGCTCGGTGCCTAGAACTGCGCTCCATAGAAGAGCCAAATCGTGAGCCCTCCGACGAAGATGATCCCGAGCACGATGAGCGCGAACGCGATGTTCGCCTGCCGGTCGGGATCGCTGCTGAAGTCTCTCATTCGACGGCCTCGGGCTTGGATACTTTTTCCGCTCTCAGCGCTTCCCAGTAAGCCGCTCGCGGCTGCGCCGCTCGCGTCTTCCAGGTCGTCCTCGCGGGCCCGAGTGAGCAAGCTCCCACCGGCCGGCTCCTAGGTCTTGTGGAGCTGAGGGGATTCGAACCCCTGACCTCTTGAGTGCGATTCAAGCGCTCTACCAACTGAGCTACAGCCCCGAGTGGGGCGATGGGCGGCCGGAAAATCGAGGAAATGCGCTCACCGAGAGTTGCAGTGTACGACCTGGCGGGCACGGCCCCTGCGTCCGATCGCGCCGCGGCAGGTACCCGCGCGCTCTCGCGCGTCCCGGCCTCGCCACGCTGCTGCACGTCGTCCTCGAGATCCAGGAGTTCTACGGCGACGTCCTGCTCGGCACGCACAACGTCCGCGATCTGCAGGATCAGATGAACGACCTGCTCTCCGACGTCATCGGCGTGATCGTCTACTGGATCGTGTGGTGGCGGTGGTCAGCGCTCCGGCAAAAGCGCGCGCGGCCCGCGAGACATCAGCGCGTCTAGCGCGTCACTCGATCTTGAGCACGACCGGCGCGTCGCCCCAGAGCCGCTCGAGGTTGTACAGGTCGCGCTCATCGGGCACGAACGCGTGCACGATCACGTCGCCCAGATCGATGAGGATCCAGCGCCCCTCGCCGTACCCCTCGATGCCCACGGGCACGCGACCGGCGGCCTTCGTGCGCTCGACGATGCCATCGGAGATCGCCTGGACCTGGCGCTCGCCGCGCCCGCTGCACAGGATGAACAGGTCCGCGATCGTCGTGACCTCGGACACGTTCATGACGAGGATGTCCTCGGCCTTCTTGTCGGTCGCCGCCTCAACGACGAGGTTGGCGAGGGCGCGCGGGCTCAGGTCGTTCGCGACGTCGATCCCTCCGTGCGGTACAGCCCGCGCGCCTCGAGGTGCTTCCACGCGGGCTCCGGAACAAGGTATCGCAGCGACAGGCCGCGGGCGGCCCTCGCGCGCAGCTCCCGCGAGCTGATGTCGAGTCGCGGCGCATCGAACACGACCGTCGGCGCATCGCCGACGCGGTCCGGTGCGCCGGGCCGCTCGGCGACGACGAGAGTCGCGAGCTTCGCGATCCGGTCGGGATCCTTCCATCGCGGAAAGTCCGCGATCGCGTCGCTGCCGAGGATCAGGAACAGCTCGTCGGTCCCGGAGAGGCGCTCGAGCGTGTCGACCGTGTAGGACGGGCCCTCGCGGTCGAGCTCGACGCGCGACACGGCGAATCGCGGCTCGCCGGCGACGGCGAGCTCGAGCATCCGCAGGCGATCCGCCTCGCCGGCGACCGGGTCGCGCTCCTTCAATGGCGATCGTCGCGCGAGCACGAACAGGACCCGATCGAGCGGCACGGATTCGAGGGCCGCGTTCGCGATCGCGAGATGCCCAACGTGGACGGGGTCGAACGTTCCGCCGAAGACCCCGACCCTCATGCGGTGCCGCCCTCCGTCCACTCGAGCACCTTCGAGCCGATGCGGACGGTGTCGCCGCTGCGCACACCCAGCCGGCGCAGCTCCTTCTCGACGCCGTTCTTCTGCAGCAGCAGCTGAAAGTACGCCGCGGCGTCCGGGCTCTCCCAGTCGATGCCCGTCGCGAGCCGCTCGACGCGGTCGCCACTGACCCGGAACCCGTCGGGGTCCTTCCGCACGGTCCAGTCGCGCCCG
The DNA here is from genome assembly GCA_036564585.1 of Candidatus Limnocylindria bacterium. Taxonomy (GTDB): domain Bacteria; phylum Chloroflexota; class Limnocylindria; order P2-11E; family P2-11E; genus UBA4735. The sequence continues at coordinate 3,752 of DATCOR010000094.1, forward strand.
CCGCCCGCGAACACGATCCGCCGCTCGCCGGGTCCGCGATCCGCGACGATGTCCCGCGGCGCGCAGGCCGTGAAGATCCGCTTCAGCAGCTCGGGCACGTGCTCGCCGGTGAGCGCCGAGACCGCGATGGCGCCCGGCCCCAGGCGCTTCGCTGTGGCCTCGGCGCGCTCGCGGGCGTCGAAGAGATCGAGCTTGTTGAGCGCGAAGAGCCGCGGCCGTTCCATCAGCCCCTGTCCGTACGCCGCGAGCTCTCTGTCGACGACAGCGATGTCGGCGATCGGATCTTCGAGCGCGAGATCGACGACGTGCACGATGAGCCC
>DATCOR010000111.1:0-8126 GCA_036564585.1 Candidatus Limnocylindria bacterium
TCGGCGGGCCGCCTTCGCGCGAGACGAGCTCGATCGACTGAAGGAAGCTCGAGCCTGCCCGCAGCGAGTTCGAGAGCAGGGTGATCGTGTCAGGAAGCTGCTTGTTGAAGGCGTTCAGCCGGCCGCTGATCCGCCGGCCCACCCAGAACCGCGGCAGCATGTAGCCGACGAGGAACCCGACGATGCCGGAGAGGGGGTCGCGGAAGACGAACAGGATCACGCCGAGCGCGAGCGACGCGCCGATCCGGATGTAGTAGTACTCGGCGACGCGGAGCTTGAGGTTGGCGCGCGCGAGGTCGCGCTGGACCTTCGTCAGGAAGCGCTTGTCCTCGACGTCAGCTGAGAGGGTGGCGAACGGATCGACTTCCTTGCGGTCGCGCTTGCGCTTCGCCTTCTTCTTCGTCTTCTCCGCGGCATCCGCCGCGATCTGGCCCGAACCCGGACCGGCGTACCGGGCCATCCGGGCTTCGACGCTCTCGGTGCCGCCACCGAGCATGCTCGAGATGGCGCCGAAGACGAGGATGATCCCGAGGAAGAGCCCGGCCGGGAGCGCGTACTCCACCTAGCGAAGACCCACGGACATGTCGCCGAAGACGCCCTGCGGCAGCCGGATGCCGGCGGCCTCGAACTTCTCGGAGAACTTCGGCCGGATGCCCGTCGGCCGCAGCTTGCCGATGACCTTGCCGTCGACGAACGCGGTCTGCTCGAACACGAATACGTCCTGCAGCACGATCTGCTCGCCTTCCATGCCCTGGACCTCGGTGACGTTCACGACCTTGCGCGAGCCGTCCTTGAGGCGCGAGATCTGCACGATCACGTCGAGCGCGCTCGCGATCTGCTCCTTGATTGCGCGCGCCGGCAGGTCCACGCCGGCCATGAGGCACATCGTCTCGATACGGCTCAGCATGTCGCGCGGGGAGTTCGCGTGGCCGGTGGACAGGGAGCCGTCGTGACCGGTGTTCATGGCCTGGAGCATGGAGAGCGCCTCGCCGCCTCGGATCTCACCGACGACGATCCGCTCAGGACGCATCCGGAGGGCGTTCTTCACGAGGTCCATGATCGTGACCGCGCCCTTGCCTTCAATGTTCGGGGCGCGTGACTCGAGGCGGACCACGTGATCCTGCACGAGCCGGAGCTCGGCGGCGTCCTCGATGGTGATGATCCGCTCGTCCTCGGGGATGAAGCCCGACATGATGTTGAGGAGCGTGGTCTTACCGGATCCGGTACCACCCGAGATGAAGATGTTGAGCCGCGCTTCGACGCAGGCCCGGAGGAACTCCATCATCTCGTTCGTCGCGGTCCCGAACTTCACGTAGTCGGCGACCTGGATGCGGTACTTCGGGAACTTTCGGATCGTCACGACCGGGCCGTTCAGGGCGAGCGGCGGGATGATGATGTTCACGCGCGAGCCGTCTGGAAGACGCGCGTCCTCGAACGGCTTCGATTCATCGACGCGCCGGCCGATCGGAGCGATGATCCGCTCGATGACCCGCATGACGTGCTCGTCGGCCTGGAACGTCACATCCGAAAGCTGGAGCTTGCCCTTCCGCTCGACGTAGACGCGGAACGGGCCGTTCACCATGACCTCGGTCACGGAGTCGTCGTTGAGGAGCGGCTGGATCGGACCAAAGCCGAGGATCTCGTCGACGATCTGCTCGAGCATCCGCTGACGCTCGACGCGCGTGATGACCGTCCCGTCCTCGTCGATGAACCGGTTGAACATGCTCTCGATCTCGGCGCGAACGGCCTTCACGTCGGAGAGGTTGAGGCGTGGGTCGAGGTTGTTGATGATCTTCGTCTGGAGGGTCGAGCGGAGGTCGCGGTTCAGGTCCCGGGCCGGTGCCGGGGTCTGGGTGAGCGGGCCGGCCGCCGGGGCCTGGGAGCCGAGCGCGCCCTGCTCCGGGCCGTTGGCCTGTCCGGGCGCGGCCGGGGTCTCGGGGGTGCCAGCGGGACGCTGGCCTTCGATCCGCCTCAGTAGCGACATATCCGGTCCAAACCCTTCAGGGGCCCGTCAAGCGGGCGCTCCGTCCGTTGCGATGCTACGACCCTAACGTCGCACTGGGATGGTCCGGAAGGGGCACTTTTGGGCTATGGAACGGGCTTAGACCGAGTTGACCGACCGCTCCCCCTAACGGGCGCCGAACAGGCGCAAACCCTGCTTGGCTGCGGCCTTTTGCGGTGTCGCTGACAGGGCGCCGGCGCCCTCGCTGGGCCCGGTGAGCTTCTCGGCGAGGGTGAAGATGTCCTTTGCGACCTGGCTGTCACGGTGGCTGATGACGAATGGGACGCCTCGGTTCACCGCCAGGACGAGCGCGCGGCCGTCCGACACGATCGTGTGCGGGATCTTCCGGGCGAGGCTCGCCTCGACATCGGAGGCCTTGATGCCGCCGGAGCTGTCGTTGCGGTTCGCCACGAGCTGGACCTTCTGGTCGTCGTAGCCGAGCTTCTCGGCGATCTCCATGAACACCCGGACGTTCTTGAGGCTCGTGATCTCGAGGGTCATGAGGGTGAGGATCACGTCCGCCACGTCGAGCATCGTCAGCACCTGCTCCTGGAACGACGGCCAGGTGTCGACGACGACATAGGCGTACGACTCGCGCAGCGTCTCGAGGACCTTCTTGATGTTCGCGCCGGTGATGAGCTCGGCCGCCTCCGGGGTCGGCGGCGCGAGGAGGACCTTGATCCCGGTCGAATGCGCGACGAGGACCGACTCGAGAACCTCGGCGTCGACCTGGTCGAACGCGCCAACGAGGTCGGCGATCGTCTTCGCCTTCGGGCTCATGTTCAGGATGACCGCGATGTCACCGAACGGCAGACTCCCGTCCACGAGACACACCGGCTGACCGGTGGATTGGTGGAGGGCGACGGCGAGGTTCGTCGCGATGGTCGTGCGTCCGACGCCGCCCTTCGGCGAGAAGAACGTGATGATCTTGCCGCGCTGCGGCTGGAGCACGGCCGTGAGGTTCTGGCCTCCGGCGCCGCCGCCCGTCCCGGTGAAGACCGGCGCCGGCGCGGCCTGCTGGTAGCGGGAGCGCTTCACTTTCTCGATCTCGTGCACGTGACGGATCGCGTTCACGAGCTCGTCGGCGGAGAACGGCTTCACCAGGAACTCGCGTGCTCCGGCGAGCATCGAGCGGCGCAGGTAGTCCTGCTCGCCCTGGACGCTCATCATGATGATCGGAGACTCGGGCACGGTGTTCGCGATGATCTCGGTCGCCGTGATGCCGTCCATGTCCGGCATGTTGATGTCCATGAGGATCACGTCGGGGCGATCCCGCTTGGCGAATTCGACCGCCTGCTGGCCACCGTCGGCCGAGGACACGATCGTCATGTCGGACTCGAAGCCGATGAGCTTCGCGAGGTTTTCCCGCGTTTCCGCGATGTCATCGACGACGAGGATGCGGATCTTCTCAGCCATGAGCGGAACTCATGATATGCCGCGCAACTGGTTCAACTGGATCGCAAGTGCCGCGAGCGCGCCGAGTCCGAGCGCGACGCCGTACGGGATCCACGTGTGCAACAGGCCGCCGACCGTCTCGCCCGTGCCGGCCCGAGCCGCCGCGACGCGACGCGCGACGATGAATCCGATCGCGATGACGCCACCGACGAGCGCGCCCCAGACCGCGGCTTGCAGGAGGAAGAGCGTGCCCAGCAGCGCACCGACGGCCATCAGGAACTTCCCGTCGCCCGCCTTCAGGCCGCCGCCGGCGTAGAAGGGATAGGCGACGAGGAAGCCGACGGCCAATCCCACGACGTGATCGAGGATGCCGCCGTGCGTGGCCGCGAACACGCTCCCCGGAAACCCGGCCGGACCCGCGCTCTCGAGCGCGCCGAGCGCCAGACCCACGAGCATGGTCGGATACGTAACGGCGTTGGGGATGCGGCGCCAGCGCCAGTCGGTGACGATGATCGTCACGACGAAGACGACGAGCACAAGGTCTTCGATCGCGAGCAGCCCGTCGATCTTCTGTCCGCTCCCCTCTCGCCGGACGAAAAGAGCGGCGGTCGCCACGTGGCGAGCGCCGCCCTTTTCATCATGTTCGCGTCGCGAAAACTAGGTGAGGTTGTTGCCGATGTTGCTGAAGATGTTCTGGATCTGGCCGCGGAGGAAGATCATGGCGACGATCACGGCGATGGCGATGACTGCGATGATGAGGGCATACTCGACCAGGCCCTGACCGTCGTCTTCGCGGAGAAAGTTTTGAATGCTCACAGAGAACCCCCCTTTCACGCGGTAAGCGTGGGCGTCTGCCGTTTCCGTCGCAAGTAGGAAAGCGGTACTAACCCCTTTGGGGGCTATCCGTACACTCCGTGGCGGAAGGGGGTGGTCGGAAATGGCCACAGTTGCTGGCACGGCCGCCGTCTCGAGCGAGAAGGCCGGATTCGGGATCCGGGTCGTCGCGTTCGTCATCGATGCCGTCATCCTCGCGATCCTCTCGGGCGTTCTGAACGCCATCCTGTTCGCGGGCGACACCGTGCGCGGGAACGGGCTCAATACCCTGGTCGGTCTCGCCTACTTCATGTATTTCTGGTCGTCGTACGGGCATGGCCAAACGGTCGGGAACCGGGTCATGAAGCTCCGGGTCATCAAGATAGATGGCGGCGAGCTCACGCTCACCGACACGTTCCTCCGCTACATCGGGCTCCTCCTCAGCTTCCTCTGCCTGTTCATCGGCGTGATCTGGGTCGCGTTCGACGCGAACAAGCAGGGCTGGCACGACAAGATCGCAAGCACCTACGTCGTAAAGATCACGTAGTCGCAGGCGGGCGGGCACACCGGGTGCTTGCCCGCCAGGCGTGAGCGAGCTCCGCATCGGCACCTCTGGCTACGTGTATCCCCACTGGAAGGGACGCTTCTATCCGCGCGAGCTTCCGCAGCGCGACTGGCTCGGCTACTACGCGCGCCACTTCGACACGGTCGAGCTGAACAACCCGTTCTACCGCCAGCCCAAGCGAGCGACGTTCGAGAAGTGGCGCGCGACGGTGCCGGACGACTTCCGATTCGCGGTGAAGCTCAACCGGTTCATCACCCACATCAAGCGCCTCAACGTCGGGGCCAACAGCGTCGAGCGCTCGTACGGGACGATGGCCGGTCTCGGACCGAAGCTCGCGGTCGTGCTCGCGCAGCTGCCGCCAAAGTGGAAGTTCGCGCCGGAGCGGCTCGATGCCTACCTGAAGCTCGTGGCGAGGCACCGGCGGCGACACGCGCTCGAGCCACGTGACGCCTCGTGGCTCACCCAAGATGCGCTCGCGTTCCTGCGCGAGCGCAACGTCGCGCTCTGCCTCATCGACACGCCGAAGTGGCCGAGCGTCGATACCGTGACCGCCGGCTTCGTCTACATCCGGTTCCACGGACCCGAGCGCTTGTACGCCTCGAACTACACCGACGACATGCTTCGCGCGTGGGCAGAGCGGATCCGCGCCTGGCGCGCAGAGGGCCTCGACGTGTACGGCTACTTCAACAACGACGTGCCCGACTAGGCACCACGGAACGCCCTGCGATTGCGCGAGCTCGCCAGCTAACCGAGCATCGAGAGGAGCGGCGGGCCGAGGAACACGAGCAGCAGCGCGGGCAGGACGCAGAAGGTCAGCGGAAAGGTCATCAGGATCGGAAGGCGCCGGGCCTTCGCCTCAGCACGGTGGCGCTCGGCCTCGCGCAGGGCGTCGGCCTGAGCGACGAGCAGTTCCGCGAGCGGCGCGCCGAATCGCCGAGCCGATTCGACCAGGGCCGCGATCCGCGCCTCATCGGGACCACTCGCGGCGAACGCTTCGAATGCGAGGCGCGGCGGACGGCCGAGGCGCAGATCCGCGAGCAGCCGCCGGGCCTCCGGCAGGCGGGCAACGCGTGGCGATCGGGCGACGAGCGCAGCCAACGACAGCTCGAACGACAGACCCGCATCGAGGCCGACGATCACGGCGTCGAGCAGCGAGGCGAGCTCGGGCACGTCCGATGGCGCGCGCACGAGCCGCCACAGCCAGACGGCGCCGCAGATCTCGAGCCCGAGACCGGCGAGGGCGAGACCCTTTCCCGGTCCCGCGAGCGTGGCCGCGTACGACGGGGTCAGGATCGCGAAGAACACGGCACCCAACGGCGCGAGCGCGACCAGCACGACCGCCGATAGCCGTCCCTGCGCGGTGAGCGCCGCGCGCTCCGCATCGAGTGCGAGCCGGCCGCGCAGCAGCCGGGCAACGCGAACGAGGCTCCGTCCGATACGGCCACCGCTCCGCGCAAAAGCCGAGAGCACGATCGCGAATGGCGCGATCTCGGCGGCGGCGATGACGCCGTCGTACGCGCCGAGCGCGCGGTCGATCGGCTCGCCCAGGCGGAGAGCCGTGGCGACGGCACTTGTCGGGCGCGCGAGCGCGGCTGGGAGGGTGGATGCGACCTCGGCGAAGGCCTGCTCCAGCGACAGGCCCGCCGCGAGGCCAGCCGCGATCGCGTCGATGAGCGCCGGCAATGCTGCGCGCCGGCTCTGGCGATCACGCCCCGCGCGAAGGCGTTCGGCGACCGGCCGGAGCGGCAGGGCCGCGGCGAGCAGCGCGAGGCCAGCGACCCCGATCAGGATCGTCATGGCGCGATGGCTCGAAGTGCGTATCCGTCTCCTTCTGGATCGACCTCGGCGATCTCGACGATCCGACGCCGCCCGTCGGCGCCGCGTTCCTGGTGGACGACGATCTCGATGCCGCGCCGGATCTGCTCCTGGATCGCCGCGAGCGGAAGGTCGAGCCCGGCCATCATCGCCATCGTCTCGAGACGGAGCAGCGCGCGATAGGCACTGCTCGCGTGCGCGGTCGTGAGGGACCCGCGGTGTCCGGTGTTCATCGCCTGCAGCATGTCGAGCGCCTCGCCGCCCCTAACCTCGCCGACGACGATGCGGTCGGGCCGCATGCGCAGCGCGTTGCGGAGCAGCATCCGGGTGTCGACCGCTCCGAGACCCTCCACGCTCGGCGGTCGCGTCTCGAGGCCGACGACATTCGGCTGCGGCAACCGCAGCTCGGCGGCGTCTTCGATGGTCACGATGCGCTCCTGGTCGCCGATGGCGAAGGCGAGCGCGTTCAGCGTCGTCGTCTTTCCGCTCGACGTGCCGCCGGACACGAGGATGCTGCGGCGGGAGCGGACCGCATCCACGAGCCACGCCACGGCGGCCCCAGATGCGGTGCCCGTCCGGACGAGGTCGTCGGGGTCGAACGGTCGCGCCGAGAACCTGCGGATCGTGAGCACCGGTCCCTGGAGCGCGATCGGTGGGATCACCGCGTGCACCCGTGACCCGTCCGCCAGGCGCGCATCGACCAGCGGCTGAGCCACGTCGATGCGCCGGCCGAGGGGCGCGACGAGCCGCTCGATGAGCACGAGGATCTCGTCGGCGTCGCGGAAGCGGATCGGCGTCGCCTCGACCTGGCCATCGCGCTCGATCCACACGCCACGCGTGCCATTGACCATGACCTCGCTGACCCGTTCGTCCCGGAGCAGCGGCGCGATCGCGCCAAGGCCGAAGAACCGATCGTCGAAGTAGCGCTCGAGCGCGCGAAGCTCCGCGGCGGAAAGAACGATCCGTTCCGACGCCGCGATCTCGCGGAGCAGCATGCCCAGCTGGTCGGCGCGAGGCTGGCCATCGGAGGCGTCGCGTAGCCGGAGCAGCAGGGCACGCTCCAGGCGTTCACGGACGCCGGTCACGTCGCGTCGATCGCCAAGAGCTCCGCGAGCTCGTCGTACGCCCGACCGAGCGCTCCGCCGGCGCTGCCCTGCGTTGCGAGCGCGTCGGCGATCGCGCGCTCATCGCCGGGGAGCACGCGGAACGCGTCGGCGATCGGCTCCGACTGGCACTGGGAGCCGATGATCCACGCCCCTGCCGGCACGTCGGCCGACGCGAGCGCGGCTCGCGATGCCGCGTCGGCATACGACAGGACGAGGACGCGATCGCTTCGCGCCGCGGCCGTGCGCGCGCGGTCGTCGGGGAGGGCCGGTGCGTCGATCAGCACGAGATCGGCCTGCTCGCGCGCGGCCGCGATCGTCATCGCGAGCACGTCGGCGGACGGAAGGGTCGGCGCTCCACCGACGACGGCGAGCCGCGGCGCGGCCGGCGTGGCGACAAGCTCGACGTGCTCGGCCCGGAGCTCACCGCCTG
>DATCOR010000122.1:0-30794 GCA_036564585.1 Candidatus Limnocylindria bacterium
TGCTCGTCGCCGTCGACACCGTGTACAGGGCGTCCGCGGCGGCCGCGCCCTGCGCGGTCGCGACCTCTCCGTCGGGATGGGCCAGCCGGTGCAGCGCCGTCGGCGCGAGGAGGATGGGGTGGGCGAGGTCGAGCCCGAGCAAGTGAGTCCGCATGTCGCGGCCCTCGACGTCGACGAGCGCCCGATTGCGCAGGACCCGGCGCGCGAACGCGGCGCGATTGCCGGCGACGGTCCGTTCGTCCTCCGCACCGCCGGCGATGAAGTCATAGGTCATCGCAGGCAATGTCTCGCGCGCGATCGCTTCGAACTCATCGAGGTTCAGAGGCTCCGGCATTGTGTCCTCCGCTACGGACGCAACTCTACCGAGCCGCGAGAATGAGCCGATGACCCGACGCGGGTGGCTGCTCTTCGCGGCGATGACGGTGATCTGGGGGATCCCGTACCTGCTGATCAAGATCGCCGTTGCCGAGCTCGCGCCCACGACGCTCGTGCTCCTGCGCACGACCGTCGGTGGCGTGATCCTCGTGCCGCTCGCGCTGGCCCGCGGGGACGTGCGCCCGCTCCTTGCGCGGTGGCGCTGGGTCGTCGCGTACACGGTCGTCGAGGTCGCGGCACCGTGGCTCCTCCTGTCGGATGCGGAGCGCCGGTTGTCGAGCTCGCTGGCCGGGCTGCTCATCGCGGGGGTGCCGCTCGTCGGGGCGCTGCTCGTTTGGGTGATCGGCGGCGATGACCGGCCCGATCTTCGCCGGGTGATGGGCCTTGTCGTCGGGTTCGTCGGGGTTGCCCTCGTCGTCGGTCTCGACGTGGCGGCCGATGATCTCGTCGCCGTGGGCGAGGTCGCGCTCGTCGTGGTCGGCTACGCGATCGGCCCGATGGTCATCGCGCGCCGGCTGCAGGGCGCGCCGGCGGTCGGCGTGGTCGCTGCGTCGCTCGCCCTCACCGCGCTCGCCTATGCGCCGCTCGGCATCGCGCAGCGGCCGGCGGCGCTGCCATCGACGCAGGTACTGCTCTCGATCGGCATCCTCGGCGTCGTGTGCACGGCGATCGCGTTCCTGCTGTTCTTCGCGTTGATCGGTGAGGTCGGCCCGATCCGCGCGACGATCATCACGTACTTCAATCCGGCGGTCGCGATCGTGCTCGGCGTGCTGTTGCTCGGTGAGCCGTTCACCGTCGGTATCGCCGCCGGCTTCGCGCTCATCGCTGTCGGCTCGTTCGTCGCGACGCGCCGCACCGGCCGAAGTGGGGGAATGCGGACGCCCGCTGACGCGTTACCGGAGTCACTATGACCGACGCAGCCAACCCGACCAGCCGGATGCCCGCGCTCTACCTCGGCCACGGCGCGCCGATCCTGGTCGACGATCCGATCTGGCCGGGCGAGCTCGCGCGGTGGTCGGCCGACCTGCCGAAGCCGAAGGCGATCCTTGTCGTCTCGGCCCACTGGGAGAACGCGCCGCTCACCATCGGTGCCACCACGCCGGTCCCGCTCGTCTACGACTTCTACGGATTCCCACAGCGGTATTACGACGTGACGTACGCGGCACCGGGCGCGCCCGATCTCGCGCAGCGCGTGCGGCAGCTCCTGCCGGGCCGGCCGATCGCGGACGATCCGGAGCGCGGGCTCGATCACGGCGCGTATGTCCCACTGACGGTCATGTACCCGAAGGCCGACATCCCGGTCCTCCAGATCTCGATGCCGAGCCTCGACGCGAAGGATCTCCTCGATCTCGGCACGAAGCTCGCGCCGCTCCGCGACGAGGGCGTCCTGATCATGGGCAGCGGCTTCATGACGCACGGGCTGCCGTTCCTCGAGGACTTCCGTCCGGAGGCGGTGCCGCCGGCATGGTCGACGGAATTCGACCTCTGGAGCGCCGAAACACTGGCGAAGGGCGACGTCGACACCCTGGTCGACTACAAGCGCCGTGCCCCCGGCGTGCGCTACGCCCACCCGACGGTCGATCACTTCGTCCCGCTGTTCGTCGCGCTCGGCGCGAGCCTCGAGCAGACGGAGTCCCCCGAGACCGTGATCGAGGGCTACTTCCTCGGTCTCTCCAAGCGCTCCGTGCAGTTCGCCTAGGCGAAGGGCGTCCCGAACCGCTCGCGGCTCGCGACCTCGCCGATCCGTTTGCGCTTCTTCCGTCCCGACCCGAGCTTCGCCTCCGGATAGCCGAACGGCACGATCGCGAGACCCTCATGCGTCTTCGGCGCCGCGACGAGCTTCTCGATCGCGGGCATCGGTCCGAAGCCGGTCCAGTTCGATCCGATGCCCTCGGCCCACGCGACGAGGATCATGTTCTGGATCGCGCGGCTCGCATCCGATATCCCGTACGGGCTGTCCTTCTCGACGAGCACGACGATCGCGAATGACGCGTCCGCGGTGTAGCGGCCGGTCTGCATGATCTCGCCGATCTTCCGCAGCGTTGCGCGCTCCTGGACGACGACGAAGTGCCACGGCTGCAGGTTGATCGAGCTTGCCGAGAGCCGGCCGGCCTCGACGATCCGGCGGACGACCTCCGGAGACACCGGCGTGTCCCGGTAACGCCGCACGGCGAGGACCGTGCGGATGGCTTCGAAGACCTCCATGTGTCGCCCTCCCGGCCAGTGTTCCTTAGCGGATCTTTAGCCCGAGCGGCGGCGCCCGCCCGTAGGCTGATGCGCGTGCAGATCGCTCGGATCCTCGGCCTGACCATGGTCGCACTCGTCGTTGCCGGGTGCGGGGGCGGGGCATCCGTGGCCGTCGATCCGACGGTCGCGCCGGCGACCGCCGCGCCCAGCTCCTCGGCCGCGACGGCTACCGTCACCACCACTGCCGCGGGGAGCTGGACCGTCAGCGACAAGTCGAAGGCCGTCGTGAGCGTCCGCGAGCAGCTCGTCGGCGTGAACCTTCCCTCCGACGCGGTCCTCACCGCCACGGGGGCGAAGGGCACGTTCGCGCTCAACGCCGACGGCACGTTCACTTCGGGATCCAAGATCACGTTCGATCTGACGACGCTGTCGAGCGACTCGCGAGACCGCGACAACTTCGTCAAGCAGGACACCCTCGCGACGCGCCAATTCCCGACCGCGACGTTCGTGCCGACGACGACGTCCGGACTGTCACTGCCGCTGCCCGCGTCCGGCGACTTCACGTTCACGCTGAGCGGGACGCTGACGATCCACGGCAAGGACAAGACCGTCACCTTCGACGTGAAGGCCACGCGCAGTGGCACCGACCTCACCGCGACCGCGACGGCGAACCCGGCGTTGAAGTTCGAGGACTTCGGCATGTCCCCGCCGTCGGTCCCGTTCAGGGTCGTGAGCGTCGTCGACCAGATCCGCCTGGTCGTCTCGCTCGTGGCGACGGGTCCGACGGGCTAGCGACCGTGAAGGGCTTCGCCATCGACTCCGACGATCGTCCGATCGGCCGCATCCTCACCCGGCGGGAGATCCTCGGGCTGCTGGGCGGATCCGCGCTCATCGCGGCCTGCGTCCCGACCAGCGCACCGTCCGTCCCGAGCGTGGCGACGGGCGCCGTCGCGACGGCGGCTCCCATCGCAGCCGGCAGCGCCGCCGTCGCGGTCCTGCCGTCCTGCGTCGTGCGGCCCGCGCTGACCGAAGGCCCGTACTTCGTCGACGAGAAGCTGAACCGCTCCGACATTCGATCGGATCCCTCGACGAACACCACGAAGCCGGGCATCCCCCTCGCGCTGGCGATCCTCGTCTCGAGAGTGACGGGCAGCGCGTGCGCCGCGCTCGCCGGCGCGACGGTCGACGTATGGCACTGCGATGCCCAGGGCATGTACTCCGACGCGACCGATCCGACCTTCGGCAGTACGAAGGGGACGAAGTTCCTGCGTGGCTACCAGACCACCGACGCGAACGGCATGGCGAAGTTCACGACCATCTGGCCCGGCTGGTACCAGGGCCGCGCGGTGCACGTCCACTTCAAGATCCGCGCGACCGCGGCGAATGGGCAGGTCTCGGATTTCACATCGCAGCTCTTCTTCGACGAGACGATGAACGACCAGATCTTCGCCCAGGCGCCCTATTCCCAGAAGGGCGGCGCGGGACGGCTTCGGAACGAGGGCGACGGCATCTTCCAGGGCAGCGGGGGGGAGCTCACCCTCGCGCCGACCAAGAGCGCCGACGGGTACACCGCGATCTTCGACATCGGACTCGCCGCCTGAGCGCTGCGCACTCATCTAGCCTGTGCGCTCCGTGCCACTTCGCATCGGCGTCATCGGCACCGGCTTCGCGGGATCGACCCACGCCCGCGCCGCGGTCGGCCTGCCGGGCGCGGAGCTGCGCGCCATCGCCGCGGCGACGATCGCGGAGGCTGAACCGCTCGCGACCGAGCTCGGCGTGCGGGTCGTGCCGGATGTCCCGGCACTCTGCGCGAGCGAGGACATCGATCTCGTCGTCGTCGCATCGCCGACGTACCTGCACGCGGAGCACGTGATCGCCGCCGCGCGGGCGGGGAAGCAGGTCTTCTGCGAAAAGCCGATCGCCCGCACGCTCGATGACGCGCGGGCGATGGTCCGCGCGTGTGACGAGGCGGGGGTGCGGCTCGCGATCGGTCACGTCGTGCGCTTCTTTCCCGAGTACCGGCGCGCGAAGGAGCTCCTCGATGCGGGGACGCTCGGCCGCGCCGCCGTCGCGACGCTCACCCGCGGCACGCTGTCGGTCGGTGCCACGCGGGCGTGGTATCTCGACGCGACCAAGAGCGGCGGCGTCGTGCTCGATCTCATGCTTCACGACCTCGACGTGCTCCGCTGGTGGTTCGGCGAGCCCGCGCGCGTGTACGGGAAGCGCGTCGCGGAGCGCGGAGGGCTCGAGTACGCGCTCGCCAGCGTCCGCTACGACGACCGGCCGATCGTGCAGCTCGAGGCGAGCTGGGCCGAACATGCCGGCTTTCGCACGACGTTCGAGGTCCGCGGCGATCGCGGGATGCTCGTCCACGACAGCCGCGCCGTCGCCCCGTTCGTCGTGCAGTCGCCCTCAGGCGCGGCCGGAGCCGCCGTGATCCCCGCGCCGACCCTTCGCGAGACGCCGTATCGCCGCCAGCTCCGTGACCTCGTGGAGCGCCTCGGACGCGGCGAGACGCCGCTGGTCGACGGACGCGAGGGCCTGCGCTCGCTTGGCCTTGGCCTCGCGGTGATCGAGTCGGCCGATCGCAACGACGTGGTCCCGTGGACGGTTCCGGCGTGAGGCGGCTGCGCGTCGGCCTCGCGTCGTGGGCCCACGTGCACGCCGCAGGGCTCGCCAGGACGCTCGCGACGCTGCCGCAGGTGGAGTTCACCGGATCGTTCGATGAGACCGGAGCCGCGCACGAGGGTCCGACCCATCCGAGCCTCGCCGCGCTGCTGCGCGCGAGCGAGGCTGTCGTGATCGCATCCACGAACGCCGCGCACCGCCGTGACACCGAGGCGGCGGCGAAGGCCGGCGTCCACGTGCTCTGCGAGAAGCCGCTCGCGACGACGATCGCGGACGGGCACGCGATGATCGATGCCTGTCGCACCGCGGGCGTGCAGCTCGGCGTCGCGCTGCCGGTGCGCAGCAGCCCCGCGGTCGTCGCGCTCAAGGAGGCGATCGAACACGGCACCCTCGGCCGCATCCGCGCGGTGCGCGGGACCAACCCCGGCCAGTACCCGGGCCGGTGGTTCGGCGATCCGCTCGAGGCCGGCGGCGGCGCGGCCATGGACCACACCGTGCATCTCGCCGACGCGCTGCGCTGGCTGCTCGGCGACGAGTTCGTGCGCGTGCACGCGGAGCTCGGCTCGTTCCTGTACGGGCTGCCGGTCGAGGACTGCGGCCTGCTCACGCTCGACCTCGCGGGCGGCGCGTTCGCCTCCATCGACTGCGGCTGGTCGCGTCCCGCGACCTATCCGACGTGGGGCGGCGTCACGATGCACGTCGTCGGCGAGCGCGGGACAGTCGACGTCGACGTGTTCCGTCAGTCGCTCACGCACTACGACGACGCGGCCGGGGTCACGAAGCTCGTCGGGTGGGGCGACGATCTGAACGCCCTGATGGTCGGTGGCTTCGTGGACGCGATCCTCGCCGGGCGCCCGGTGCCGATCAGCGGCGAGGACGGATTACGTTCGCTCGAGGTCGTCGTCGCCGCGTACCGCTCGGCCGAGCTCCGCCGGCCGGTCGCGATCGCCGAGGTGGCTTAGCTCGGCTTCCGGTACTGCACGCCGAGGCGGTCGAGGAATCGCAGCCCGGCGGGCAGGCGCTTCTCGAACGACTGCCAGTCGCGCGCCTCGCGCGGCGACCAGGCGATCTCGGCGAGCGCGAGCACGCGCGGGTAGGCCATGTACTCGACCTGGTCACTCGTCGGCATGTATTCGGTCCACACGCACGCCTCCGGTCCGAGGACGTGCTTCGCCTCGGCGGCGCTGAGCTCGGCGGCGACGGGCTCGTAGCGGTAGGTGTCCTCGATCGGGGGCATCCCACCGATCGCGAGCGGCTCGTGCTCGGGATCGGCCTGGTAGTGGTCGAAATACAGGTCTGCCTGCGGCGCCATGACCACGTCGTGGCCCTGCTTCGCGGCCGCGATGCCGCCGGCGGTACCGCGCCACGACATCACGGTCGCGTTGGGCGCGAGCCCGCCTTCGAGGATCTCGTCCCACCCGATGAGCCGGCGGCCATTGGCGTTGAGGAACCGCTCGATCCGCTGGACGAACCAGCTCTGGAGCGCGTCCTCGTCGGCGAGCTTTTCCTTCTTGATGATCCCCTGCGCCTCGGCGCTCTCCTTCCACCGTTTCTTCGGTGCCTCGTCGCCGCCGATGTGGATGTACTCGCTCGGGAAGATGTCCATCACCTCGCGCAGGATGTTCTCGAGGAAGGTGAACGTCGCATCGCGCGGCGAGAACACCTCGTCGGAGATGCCCCACGTCGTCCGCACCTCGAACGGGCCGGGGACGTTCGCGTACTCGGGGTACGCGGCGAGCGCCGCGAGGCTGTGCCCGGGCATCTCGATCTCGGGCAGCACGGTGACCCCGCGCTCCTTCGCGTACCGCACGACGTCGCGCGCCTGGTCCTGCGTGTAGAAGCCGCCGTGCCGGGTCCCGTCGTAGCCCTTCGGACCGCGGCGTGCGTGGCCGACGATGGTCTCAGAGCGCCACGCGCCGACCTCCGTGAGCTTCGGGTACTTCTTGATCTCGAGCCGCCAGCCCTGGTCCTCGGTGAGATGCCAGTGGAAGGTGTTCAGCTTGAACGACGCGAGCAGGTCGATGTAGCGCTTGATGAACTCGACCGGGAAGAAGTGCCGCCCGACGTCGAGGTGCAATCCGCGATAGCCGAACCGCGGCGCATCGTCGATCCGCACCGCCGGCACCGCCTTTGGCGAGGCGGCGACGAGCTGGCGCAGCGTCTGGATGCCGTAGAAGAGGCCGCGCGGATCGCGCGCGGCGAGCTCGATCCGTTCGGGCGTGACGTCGAGCCGGTAGGACTCCGCGCCCGCCGGCGCGTCTGCGCGGAGCGCGAGCGCGATCGCGCCACGCGCGCCGATGGTCGCTTCGAGCCCCGCGAGCTCTTTCAGATACCCGCGAAGGAGCGCGGCGAGGCGCTGAAGGTCGGCGTTGCCGGCGTCGGAGAGGCCGATGGTGAGCCCGGCGGCCGGCACGAACGCCCCAACGCGCGCTTCGAGCGAGCGCGGCCAGGGGATCAGCGGATAGCGAGCGGGATCGGCCACCGCGCGTCACCTTAGTGAGTCGCGGTGGTCGCTGCAGCCGCTCGACCTAAATGACCAGAACGCTCGGAACGACCGAATGGCTGTACGTGAGACCGCTCTAGCCTCACGGTGTCGCAGGGTGGCGGAGTCTGCGAAGCCCGCGATCGAGCTGGACCGGGTCACGAAACGATTCGTGTCGCCCACCGGCAGGTCGTTCACCGCGCTCCGCGATCTCGATCTCACGGTGGCCGCCGGCGAGTTCGTCGCCGTCGTCGGCCCCACCGGCTGCGGCAAGTCCACGACCCTCGCGCTCATCTCCGGTCTCGAGCCCCCGAGCCTCGGCACGATCCGCGTGTTCGGCGAGCCGGTGAAGTCTGTTGGCCGAAGCGTCGGATACGTGTTCCAGCGTGACGCCGTCTTTCCCTGGAAGAACGTGCTCGAGAACGTGGCGATGGGTCCGCGGTTCCGTGGGGCCGACAACGAGGAGGCGAACACCCAAGCCCGCGAGTGGATCGCCCGGGTGGGGCTCGCCGGCTTCGAACGCTACTACCCGCACCAGCTGTCAGGCGGGATGCGCAAGCGGGTGGCCCTCGCCCAGACCCTCATCAACCAGCCGCGGATCCTGCTGATGGACGAGCCCTTCAGCGCACTCGACGTCCAGACCCGAGCCCTCATGGAGAACGAGCTACTCGAGCTCTGGGCATCGACGGGAGCCTCGGTCGTCTTCGTGACCCACGACCTGGAGGAGGCGATCGGTCTGGCCGACCGCGTCGTCGTGATCACCGCGGGACCGGGGACGGTCAAAGGAACCTACCGCGTCGACCTCCCGCGACCCCGGAACATTGCCGAGGTTCGTTTCCAGCCACGCTTCATCGAAATCTACGAGGAGGTCTGGAAGGACCTTCGCGATGAGGTCCTCGTCAGCTATGAGCGCTCCAAGCACCTCGTCGCGTCTTAGCCCGTTGGCGCAGACCAGCGCGGTCGCCGACGACTTCGACGTCGCGCGGGCGAGAGCCTACGAACGCCGCCGCCGGTTGGTGCTCATCCTTCGCCTCGCCCTCGCGGTCGTGATCGTCGGGACCTGGGAGATCACCACGCGGACCGGCTGCCACGGGCCGGACAGCGCCACGTGCGTCGTGGATCCGTTCTTCTTCGGTCAGCCCTCCGGCATCTGGAGCCAGCTCGTTTCGTGGGTGCAGAAGGGCACGGCCCAGGGTCCGCTCTGGGAGCAGATCGCGGTGACCCTGGAGGAGACCGTCCTTGGCTTCGCCATCGGCGTGATCCTCGGCATCCTCTTCGGCGTCGCACTTGGCCGCAACCGTCTGCTGTCCGACGTGCTCGGTCCGTACATCAACGTGCTGAACGCGATGCCTCGGATCGTGCTCGGCTCGATCTTCGCGATCGCCCTCGGCCTGGACATCCAGTCGAAGATCGCGCTCGCCGTCGTGCTCGTCTTCTTCGTCGTGTTCTTCAACGCGTTCCAGGGTGTGCGGGAAGTCGATCGGGACCTCCTCGCCAACGCCCGCATCCTTGGCGCGAGCCAGGGCCAGCTCTCGCGACACGTCATCCTGCCGTCCGCGCTGTCGTGGATCCTCACGAGCCTCCACACCAGCTTCGGGTTTGCCCTCGTCGGGGCGATCGTCGGCGAATACCTCGGTGCGAGAAAGGGCATCGGCTTAATGATCGCGACGGCCCAGGGAACGTTCAACGCGAACGGCGTCTTCGCCGCAATGGTCATCCTCGCGATCATCGCGATCATCGCGGAAGCCCTCATCGTGCGGCTCGAGAATTTCCTCATCAAGTGGCGTCCAAACGCGATCAACTACCCCGTGGCCATGTAGCGCACAAAATAGGAGGAGGACATATGCGGTTCCGGATCCCGACTCTCGCGATCATCGCGATGCTGATCATCTCGGCCTGCGGTGGGACGGCCACCCCCGGCGCGCCGGCGGCATCATCGTCAGGAGGCGCCGCCACTCCGGCGCCGGCGAAGGTGTCGATCATGGTCGGTGGGCTCAACAAGCAGATCTACCTGCCGAACATGCTGACGCAAGCGCTCGGCTACTTCGCCGAGCAGAACCTCACGGTCGACCTGATCGACGAGCCGTCCGGCAAGGACACCACCGTCGAGGTCGTGGCGGGCAACGTCGACTTCGGATCCGGCTCGTATGACCACACCATCGACATCGCCGCCGCCGGCAAGTCGATCACGATGGTCGCGCTGCTTCTGCAGGAGCCAGGCGAGTTCGTCATGGTCTCGGCACAGAAGGCCGCGACGATCAAGTCCCCGAAGGACTGGAAGGGCGCGAACGCCGGCGTCACCTCGATCGGCTCAGGCACCCACACGCTCATGCGCGTGATGGCGATCAAAGCCGGCCTCGCCCTTGCCGACGTGAACTATGTTGCGGCCGGAGCGGGGGACACGTTCATCGCCGCGATGAAGCAGGGCAAGATCGACGTCGGTGTTACAACGCAGCCGACGGTGCTCCGCATGCAGAAGACCGGCGACGGCCAGCTGCTCGTCGACCTGTCCAAGCCGGACACCACGCGCGCCGCGCTCGGCGGCGACTATCCCTTCATCTCGATCTTTGCGCGTGCGGACTACATCGCCGCGCACAAGGACATCACCCAGCGCGTCGTCAACGCCTACGTGAAGACGCTCAAGTGGATCGGGTCGCACACTCCGCTCGAGATCGCCGAGAAGCTTCCGGCCGACTACTACGGTGGCGACAAGGACGGATACGTGCAGGCACTCAAGGACAGCATGGGAATGTTCAGCCCGGACGGGAAGATGTTGAAGGGCGCTCCCGAGTTCGAGCTCGGCCTCATGAAGCAATTCAACGACAACGTCATCAAGAACCCGAATATCGATCTCTCGAAGACCTACACCGACGAGTTCGTCAACGCGGCGAAATAGGAGAGGGTCGAGGAGGGCCGGCCGCGTACGGCCGGCGCTCCTCGGCATCCTCGTCCTCGTCGTCTCCGCGTGCACCGCGACGCCCTCGTCGCCGGCGGCGAGCGCGCTCGGGCCGCTCAAGATCGGCATCCTCGTCCCGTTCACCGAATCAGCGATCGACTCCGACGTCGGCGCGTCGCAACGCCGCGCGGCGGACCTCTATCTCAAGCTGAAGGGCGGGCTGCTTGCCGGCCGCGAGGTCCAGCTTGTCTACAACGACGAGTCGGCGCTCGATCCATCGGTCAACAAGACGCGGATCCAGCAGTTCCTCCTCCAGGACCATGTCGAGTTGCTCCTCGGCGGGGTGGGGATTCCGGCCGCGTTCCTCCTCCGCGACACGGCGGAGGCCTCGAAGCTCGTCTACGTCGACACGAGCGCGCCCGCGAACGCGCTGACCCGCGCGCCTGCCGGCTGCACTCCGAGCTGCAAGAGCTCGTTCGCGTTCCGCAGCGCCCCGTCGTCGTGGCAGCTCGGCGAGCCCCTCGGCGAGTGGGAATCCAAGAACGGGCGGCGGGATTACTTCGTCGTGACCGGTGACGACGCGTTCGGGACCGACTCGGGGTCCGCGTTCATCGAAGGTCTCGCGAAGAACGGCGGCACGGCATCCGGCCGGATGAGCGTGCCCGCGAAGAGCGGCGCCGATTGGGCGAAGGTCATGGCCGCCGTGAAGGCCCAGCCGAGTAGGAACGTGTTCGCCGCGTTCGTCACGGACGACGCCGAGGGCTTCCTCGGCGCATGGCAGGCCGCCGGGATGCGCGCCGCCGGGTACAGCCTCGCCGGTCCCGGCCCCCTGACCGACCAACAGGTGCTGGCCGCGACGAAGCAGGCAGCGGTCGGCGTGACGACGTCGTTCCCATGGTCGAGCGAGCTCGACCATGCCGAGAACAAGACGTTCAACGACGAATTCAAGAAGGCCTACAAGGACGACACGACCGGACAGCCGCTCGCGCCGGACGGCTACGCCTCGCTCATGTGGACGGCGATGCGAGCGCTCGAGACGGCGCTCACGACGACGAAGGGTGCGACCCACGACACTGGCGCACTCATCGCAGCGCTCGAGAAAGCGTCGTTCACCGGGCCGGGCGGGGACGTGACCGTCGACCCGGCGACGCACGCCGCGGTGCAGAACATCTACATCCGTGAGGTGCGCGCGTCGGGCGCCGAGCTCGTGAACGCGGTGGTCGACACGATCGCAAGCGTGAGGGACCCGGCGCAGTAGGCTAGGCCGCAAGCACATGCGTTCGCATCGCGTCCTTCCGCCGCTGCGCTGTGTCCCGTCACTGTCGCTGCGCTGGTTGAAGCCGCTTTCCGTCTCGTCCCAGCTGCTGCTCCTGCAGGTCGCGATCGTCGCCGCGACCGTGGTCATCGGCGCCCTCGCGTCGTATGCGCTGGTGTCCTCACAGATCGATGACCAATACGAGCAGCGCGCCCTCGCGATCGCGTACGCGGTCGCCGCGACGCCCGACATCGTCGAGGCGATGAGCGACGTGGAGCCATCCAAGACCATCCAGCCGATCGCCGAGGCGATCCGCCGTTCCGTCGGCGCGGACTTCGTCGTCGTCGCGAACAAGGACGGCATCCGCTACTCCCATCCGAACCCCGAGAACATCGGGAAGCACGTGTCCACGGATCCAAACCAGACGCTGGCAGGCGACGTGTACGTCGGCTATCAGGAGGGCACACTCGGCCGGTCGCTCCGCGCCAAGGTGCCGATCACCAGCGGCGGCGACGTGATCGGGATCGTGTCGGTGGGCTTTCTCGATACCCAGCTCGCCCAGAAGCTCGCGCAGGCGCTCCCGACGATGACCCTCACCGTGCTCCTCGCGCTCGCACTCGGGATCGGCGGATCCCTGATCCTTGCCCGGCGCATCGATCGCCAGACCTTCGGGCTCGGCCCGCGCGAGATCGCCGGGCTCCTCGAGCAGCGCGACGCGATGCTGCACGGCATCCGCGAGGGCGTGCTCGCCCTGGACACCGGAGGTCGGATCGCGCTCGCGAACGACGAGGCGCTGCGCCTGCTCGGCCTGCCGGCGTCTATCGCCGGGCGCGTGCTCCGGGACCACGTCCCGGATGGGCGCGTTCGCGACGTGCTTGAGGGGAGCGGATCCGGTCTCGACCAGGTCGTGCTCGCCGGAGATCGGACGCTGGTCGTCAACCGAAGGCCGGTGACGATCCGCGGCTCCGACGTTGGCGCGGTGGTCACCCTCCGCGACCGCACCGAGCTGGAGGCCGTGCTCCGCGAGCTCGACACGGCCCGCGATCTCGCGCAGGCGCTACGGGCGCAGGCCCACGAGTTCTCGAACAAGCTGCACGTCGTCGGCGGGCTGATCGAGCTCGGCCGGCTCGACGATGCGATCCGCTTCGTGGCCGAGACGTCTCTCGTCCATCAGGAGCTTGTCGACCTCGTGCAGGAGCGCATCGCCGATCCGGCGCTCGCCGCGCTGCTGCTCGCGAAGGCCGCGCTCGCGTCGGAACGGCGCGTCGAGTTCAGGCTGGCGACCGATGCGCTGCTGCCCGCGCAGGTCACGGACGTGCGCGACCTCATCACGGTCGTCGGCAACCTCGTGGACAACGCGATCGACGCCGCGTCGGGCGCGGCGGACGCGTGGGTCGAGGTGAGCATGCACGCCGAACCGGGCGGCACGGCGGTGCGCGTGCGCGACTCCGGGCCGGGCATCGACGAGCACGTCGTCGACGAGATCTTCCGCGAGGGCTACACGACCAAGGGCGGGGGCGCGCACTACGGGATCGGGCTCGCGCTCGTGCGCCAGGTCGCGCAGCGGAGCGGTGGCTGGGTACGCGTCGCGAACAACGGCGGCGCCATCTTCACCGCGCTCATCCCCGCCCCGGCCCGATGAGCGCGCCCGCCGCACCGGCGGCGATCCGCACCCTGATCGTGGAAGACGATTTCCGCGTCGCCGCGATCCATCGTGGCTTCCTCGAGCGCCTCGCGTCATTCTCCGTCGTCGGGATCGCCCACACCGCGCGCGACGCGCTCGAACGCGCGGAGCGCGACCTCCCCGACCTCGTCCTCCTCGACATCTACCTGCCCGACCGCTCCGGCCTCGAGGTGCTGCGTGAGCTCCACGCGACCGGCCGCCCACCCGTCGACGTGATCGCGATCACCGCCGCGAACGACGTGGAGACCCTGCGTTCGGCGCTGCAGGGTGGCGTCGTCCACTACCTCGTCAAGCCGTTCCAGTTCAACACGTTCCGCGAGAAGCTGGAGAGCTATGCGGCGCTTCGCTCGCGCCTTGGTCAGGTGCGCGAGGTCGATCAGCAGGAGATCGACGAGCTCTACGCGACCCTGCGTTCCAGCTCGGGACCCGAGCTGCCCAAAGGGCTGTCGCCGGCGACCCTGACGCTGGTCGCCCGCACGCTGCGGGGCAGCGCCGGCGATCTCTCGGCCGAGGACGTGGCCGAGCGGACCGGTGTCAGCCGGGTCACCTCTCGCCGGTATCTCGATCGGCTTGTCCGGTCGGGGCTCGTTGCCGTGACCATGCGCTACGGGAAGGCCGGGCGTCCCGAGCACCGGTATCGGTGGGCGGACACGGTGGCCGCGGGCGGCTCCTAACGGCTTCAGACTTGCCGAATGGGTAAGTGGTCACTAACCTATCGCAGTGATGGACGAGGCGCTCAGAGCGATCGCGGAGCCTCGGCGGCGGGCGATCCTGCGTCTGGTCTGGCACGACGAGCGGACCGTCGGCGACATCGCGTCGTACTTCGACGTGACCCGGCCGGCGATCTCGCAGCACCTGCGCGTTCTTGCCGACGCGGGGCTCGTCACGCAGCGGCGCGACGGGCGGCGCAGCATCTATCGCGCGAAGCGTGGCGCGATGCAGGACCTCCGCGCGTACCTGGGCGCGTTCTGGGACGTGGAGCTTGCCGGTCTCAAGGCCGCGGCGGAGCGAGCCGAGCGCGAGAAGGGGATGCATGAGCAACGACGCCGACGTCATTGAGCGCGTGATCGACATCGGTGCGTCGCCGGAGACCGTGTTCACGCTCCTGACGGATCCGCGCGAGTACGTGAAGTGGAAAGGCCGCAACGCGGAGCTCGATCCGCGCGCGGGCGGCGTGTTCCACGTCTCGTTCAAGGACGCCGCCGTACGCGGCGAGTACGTGGAGGTGATCCCGAACCGCCGGGTCGTGTTCACCTGGGGCTGGGAGGCGCCGGATGCCGCCGTCGGGCCCGGCGGCTCGACCGTCGAGATCGACCTAGAGCCGCGCGGTCAGGGCACCCGCCTGCACCTGGTGCATCGCGGCCTGCCCGCAGCCGAGCTTGCCGGTCATACCGAGGGCTGGGACTACTTCCTACCGCGACTGACTGCCGTCGCTGAGGGGAGGACCGTGCCAACAGAGAGCTAAACGCGCGCGTCCACACATGAAGGAGTAATTAGATGGTCACCAACTGGGAGATCAACAGCGCGGACCCGGCGAAGGCGCGCAAGTTCTACGGGGATCTCTTCGGGTGGAAGATGAACTTCATGCCCGAGAACAACTACACGTTCGTCGACACCGACTCGGGCGGCAAGGGCATCGGCGGCGGCATCGGGCCACTCCGCGGGCCGAAGCCGTTCGTCACGTTCTACGTCGTGGTGAAGGATCCCGACGCGACGCTCAAGAAGGCGACCGCCGCCGGCGCCACGGTGGTGTTCCCGGCGACGAAGGTGGGGCCGACCACGACCATCGCGCTCTTCGCGGATCCTGACGGGAACGTGATCGGGCTCACCGACGGGAAGTAATAGCCTCTCTGGTAGTGGTCTCGCCTGAGCAGTTCCCGGATCCCGTCGTCGACGCAGCGCCCGCGAGCGGCGAGCAGGTCGCTGTGCTCGCGGGCGGCTGTTTCTGGTGCGTCGAGGCCGTCTACCTGCAGCTCGACGGCGTGCGGTCGGTGAAGTCGGGCTATTCGGGAGGGACCGCGGAGACCGCCGACTACGAGACGGTGTGCGGTGGCCGGACCGGACACGCCGAGGCCGTCGAGATCCGCTACGACCCGGCAAAGCTCAGCTTCGGTAAGCTCCTGAAGGTGTTCTTCTCGATCGCGCACGATCCGACGACGCGCGATCGCCAGGGCGCCGACGTCGGGCGGCAGTACCGCTCCGCGATCTTCTATGCCGACGACGAGCAGAAGCGCGTCGCCGCGGCGTACATCGAGCAGCTCGACTCAGCGAAGGTCTTCGACCGTCCGATCGTGACCGAGGTGGTCCCGCTCGAGCGGTTCTATGAGGCCGAGGCCTACCACCAGAACTACGCGGCGCGGAACCCCGGTCAGCCGTACATCGCGTACACCGCGGCGCCGAAGGTGAAGAAGGTCCGCCAGTACTACGCGGACCAGCTCAAGACCTAGCGCAACAAGGTCACGATCACGGCGAGCACGACCTGCGCGAGCAGCGCGTGCCCGACGTCGATGCCCCAGAGCGTCCACGACCGCTTCGCGAAGACCGTGTTCGCGGTCATGTAGCTGAGGAAGAACCCGGCCCACACCACGAGGCCGAGCACGACGCCGTCGCCGATGGTCGTGGCCCCGAGATTGAGCGCCAGCACGGCCATGACGAACGAGTTGAGGGTGCCCGAGAGGATCGACAGGACGAAGTCCGGACCGGGTTTGAGCTGCTCGCCCGGCCGGCCCATGAGCGCGATCCACCGGTCGCCGAATACCTTCGGCATGAACCACACGAAGCCGATGATCAGGAGCGCGACGGCGCGATGCTAGCCGCCCGCCGGCTAGAAGCCGAGCGCCTCGCGAACGATGACGACCGTGGTCCGTCCGGGCCGCGGGTCGCGGTTCACGATGAGGATGTAGCTCACGTAGCTGTCGATGCCGATAGCCGCGCGCAGCCGCTCGCTTTCGAGCGCGAGCGTGTGGTCGTAGATCCGGCGCAGAGCCTCATCGATACTGGCCACGATCTTCTGCGCGCCGACGACGAGGATCACCTTGCCCGCGCCGGCGGCGTACGGACCGAGCTGGCTACCGCTGTTCGACGCGGCGAGGAGCTTGCCGTCCTCGGTCACGGCGGCGACGCTGCCGAGCATGACATCGGGCGCGGCCCCGAGCTTGCGGATCTCGCGGCCCTGCGTCGCACGGTCCATCGCCATGGTCCGCTTGCGCAGCCAATCGACGCGAGGCGACGCCTCGAGATCGGCCATGATCCCGGTCTCCTGGAGCGTCTTCGACGCGCCGCTGTGGACCTCGGAGCCGTCTGGGATCCGCGCGAGGACCTCGCGCTTCGCGTCCGCCGCGGTGTCGACGAGGACCGTCTCGATATTGTTCGCCCGGAGCGCGTCGGCCGTGCGCTGGATCTGCTCTTCGGAGGCGGGTGCGCTCAAGTTGACCACTCGAGAGAGCAACCCGTGACGGAACCGACGTATTCCGTGGTCGGCGGGATGGCACACGGATTGCCTCAACGTGCGCCCATGGACAACCTGACCGCTCGGCGCACGTCGAACACCGCGCTCTGCCGCTGCAGCCGCTGCACGCGGGACCGTCTCGTCCTCAGCTCGCTGTCGGGGCGCATCGCGCGCGTCCTCCGCCAGGCGATCGACTCGAGCCGCTAGCCCTTTCCCCGCTGCTGCATCCGGCGCTCGCGCCGGAGCTTCGCGGCGGCCATGCGGCGCTTCTCGTCGTCGGTCTCGGCGAGCAGGGGCGGGAGCGGCGCGGTCTTCCCGTCGTCGCCGATCGCGACGAATACGAGGTACGCCGTCGACACGTGGACGACCTTGCCGCTGAGGAGGTCCTCCGCGTCCACGCGGACACCGACTTCCATGCTCGTCGTCCCGACGTCGTTGACCGACGCTCGGGCAGTGACGAGGTTGCCCACGTAGACCGGCGCGACGAAGGACAGCTCGTCGACGCGCGCGGTGACCACTCGCTGGCGCGCGTGGCGCGTTGCCGCGGCGCCGGCGCACTCGTCGATGAGTCGCATGATCTCGCCGCCGTGCACGTTGCCCGAGGGGTTCGCGTCGCTCGGCAGCATCGTCTTCGAGAAGACGGTCTTCGACGCGGAGACGGGCTTCGGGGTGAGGCTCATCCGGCACCTGTCGCGACGCCGAGGCCGCGGGCCCACGCCTCGAGGCGCCCCAGGTACCACGTCGCCTTCGCCCGGCGCCAGTACTCGGTCAGTGCGCTGAACGCCTCGGCCGCCTCGTCGAGCCGGCCTGCTTCGGCGAGCAGCTCGATCAGCTCCTGCCGGAGGACGACCTTTGAAAATGGCTCGGGCCGGTCCTCGAGCGACGCGATCCCCTGCGAGAGCAGGTGGTGCGCCTCCTCAGGCGTGCCTGCTTGCCGCGCCGCGGTCGCGCGCGCGAACAGCAACCCGGACACCGCCCGCGCGTTCGTGTGCTCCAGGGCGAGCAGCGTCTCGGCCCACCGCGCCTCGGCTGCACGGTCACCCAGCAGTCTCACGGTGCGTGCGGCGACGATCGCCGTCTGAATGACCGGGCCGATGTCGTAGCCGTCCGCGATGAGCTTCCGGCCGGGCTCGGCCGCCGTGGCGGCGTCAGCCCAGCGCTCGGCCATGTAGTAGGTCGTCGATGCCACCGTCGCGACCGCGACCCATTGACGGTCGCCGGCTGCGATCAGCTGGCGGGTGGCCTCGGCGGTAAGGGCAAGGTGCTCAGGCAGCGGGCCCTCCCTAGCCACCAACATCGTGGCCACGTTCTGGTCCCGGCCCGCGTTCCAGATCCCTTCGGTGCGCGACTCCGCAGCGACGCGAAGAGCGGTATCCCATTCGCCACCGAGGAACTTGTAGAGGACGTCGCGGCTGAGGAGCGCGTCGTCGCGTTGGCCGTGTTTCTTCGCGTGGGCGAGGGACTCGACATGGATCTTCTGCATCTCGCTGAAACCCGCGTCACTTGTTGAGAGCGCCGCGAGTATGTTGTTCAATGCGCGCCCGGCCTCCATCGGGAATCCGTGCTCTTCGGCCATCGCGTAGCCTCGCCGCAATACCGCGATGCCCTCGGCCATTTGGTGTCGGCCGATGCTCAGGGCGCTTCCCACGGTATTCATGGCGTTGATCTCGGTCTCGCGCGCGCCGACCTGTCGTGCCATCACGGCCGCGCGCTCGCCGAGCTCGACCGCCTCGTCGCGGTTGTCGATCATCGCCAGACGCGCGAGCTCCGCATAGCACGCCGCCAGCGGCGCGCTGGGACCCATCGGCTCGAGGAGCGCGACGCCCGAGCGCGCGATCTCCATCGCTTGGGCGGTTTCCCCAAGGTACCAGCGGCATTGGGCGATGCGGCGGATGGCCTCGCCGGCCGCGAGCACGTCGCCACGCTCCTCGGCGAGCGCGCGCGCGTGCTCGACGGCCCGGAGCGCGCGCTGCGTGTCCGCGACGGTCAACGCGATGTCAGCCAGACGCAGCAAGAGAGTGACGAGGGTCGGGTCATCGTCGGGCGCGAGCTCGATCGCGCGCTCGAGATGCCGGATCGCGCCCAGCGGCGCGGCCATTCGGAGCGACCGCTCGGCGGCGAGGCCGTGATAGCGATTCGCGCGTGCGCTCTCGCGAGCTTCGTCGAAGTGGTAGGCGAGCTCTTCGGCTCGCACCCCGGGCGCTGATCCCGCGAGACGCTCGATGGCCTCCCCGACGGCCCGGTGCAACTGCCGGCGCTCGCGTTGGAGGAGCTCCGCGAGGACGGCCTCACGGGAAAGGGCATGCCTGAACGCGTAGGTCTCATTGCCTTCGGCGTCCGTCTCCTCGCGAACGAGCTGCGCGTCGATCGCGGCTTTGATCGTCTCGAGGAGCGCGGTCTCATCGAGGCCGCTCACCGCAATGAGCACCTCGAAGTCGAAGTGTTGTCCGATGACGGCCGCTATGTGCATTGCCTTGCGCGCTCGGGGCTCGAGACCGAGGAGCCGCTGCTGCACGGCATCGCGGACCGATGCCGGGATGGTGAGCTCCGCCACCGCTTTCGTCCGATGCCACGCTCCATCGCGGTACTCGAGCTCGCCCTGCTCGACGAGCGCTCGAAGGACCTCCTCGACGAAGAACGGGTTCCCTTCGGTGTGCTCGAACAGCGTCTGGCGGAACTCCGCCGTCGGCGAACCGGCCAGCGCCAACGCGGCCTTGATGACCTCGCCGACCTCCTCGAGGGTGAGGCGCTTGAGGCGCACGTCGTCCGCCAACCGGCCGCGGCCCAGCTCGGCGAGGACGTGGTTGAGCGGGTGCAGCCGGTGCAGCTCATCGCTGCGGTACGTGAGCAGCAGCAGCACGCGAGCATCCCGGAGCTTGCGGGCGAGGTACGGCACGAGCTCGTTCGTGGCCTCGTCGGCCCAGTGCAGATCCTCGATGATCGCGACGATCGGCTGGTCGCGGGCCGCATCCGCGAGGCGCTCCGCGAAAGCGAGGTGGACCCGATAGCGCTCGACCTCCGCGACCGGGAGCGCGCCCGGCCCGCCCTGCGCGAGCTCGGGCGGTAGCGGAAGGTCGGCCGACAGGAAGGCATCGATGAATGGTCCGAACGGCCGGCGGGCCTCGATCTCAGTGCACTCGCCTATGAGTACTCGTGTGCCGCGGGCCCTGGCCCGCTCGACGAAGCGTCGGAGCAGCGCGCTCTTCCCGAGCCCGGCTTCGCCGGAGACGAGGACCGCGCGCCCGCGACCCGCGATCGCAGCGACGAGCTGCTCCTCGAGCGTGTCGAGCTCGCGGTCCCGTCCAATCACGACCGGAGAGAGCACCTGCTGGCTGGAGGGGCTCGCGGCTGCGAAGGCCGCATCGATCGGACCCGCGGAACGCGCCGTGGCAGTCGCTCGCGCGGCGCGCCAGTCGACCGCGAAGACACGCGGCGGCGCGTCGAGGCCCTTCAGCACGAGGCCGGTGCGTTCCTCCATCGGCAGCGTGAGGCTCCGCGGCAGGAGCTGGCGTACGACCTCGGTGACGAGCAGCTCGCCGGCCTGGGAGCTCTGCGCGAGCCGCGCGGCGACGATGACCGCCGAGCCGACGTATTGGCCCTCGTGCGGGACGGGCTCACCGGCGTGGATCCCCATGCCGATCCGCATCTGACGATCCGGATGCTGGCGGGAATAGCTCTCCGCCTCCCGGAGGATCGCAGCGGCGCAGGTCACCGCCGAGCCGGTCGTGTTGAACACGACGTAAAAGGAGTCCCCCTCGGTCTTCACTTCGCCGCCCTCGTGACGCGCGAGCTCCGCGCGAACGATCCGGCGGTAGTCGCCGATCAGCGAGGCTGCGGCCGTATCCCCGTGCTGTTCGACGAAGCGGGTGTAGTCCCGCAGATCCGAGAAGAGGAAGGTGCGGGTAGCGAGCACGCGCGAAAGTGTGGCACCTGATCGCGCGCCCGCCTAGCATCCGGCTCGGTGAGCGTGCTGTCGCGTGAGGAGCTTCGGGCCGCGCTCGCCGCGCAGCCGCCGCTCGTCGAGGGCATCGACCCGCAGACGCAGCTCCAGCCGAACGGCATCGACCTTCGCGTGGAGCGGATCCAGCGCCTGACCTCTCCGGGATTGCTCGGTGCCGCAGCCAACCTGCGCGAGCCCGCGGCGCGCGAGGACGTGCAGCCCGATGCCGACGGCTGGTGGGACTTGCATCAGGGCAGCTACGTCATCGGCTACGCGGAGAAGGTGAACCTCCCACCCGACCTCATGGCCTTCGCGCGCCCGCGCTCGACGTTGCTCCGCTCCGGTGTCGCCCTGCAGAGCGCGGTATGGGACGCGGGGTACTCGGGCCGCGGCGAGGGCCTCCTCTCGGTGCTGAATCCGCGCGGCTACCGGCTGCAGCGCGGCGCAGCGGTCCTCCAGCTCGTGTTCCTTCGGCTCTCCGCCGCGACGGCCGAGGGCTACAAAGGGAAATACCAAGGCGAGGGCTCGGCGTGACGCGCACGATCCTCCACGACGCCGCGCTCGCCGATGGAACGTCGGACTCGCTGCGGCTCGGCGTGAGCGTCGCGATCGTGGACGGGCGGATCGAGGCGATTGGCGCGAACGACGAGATCGATCCGAAAGGCGCGACGGTCATCGACGCCGGCGGTGCGGTCATCGTGCCCGGGATGGTCGACTGCCACAGCCACCTGGTGATGCAGGGCGGCAGTCACTGGATCGTGCGCGGCGGCGACCCGCCGCCCGTGCTGCGGCAGGTCGCGCGGGAGAACGCGAACCGACTCGTGCAGGCTGGCGTGCTGTGGGCTCGCGACGTCGGCGCGCCGAGCGCGGACGGCCGGCCGATCTCGCTCGACGTGCGTGAGGAGCTGTCGGGAAAGCCCGGCAACCCGTACATCCGCGTCGCGGGCACCTGGATCGGGAAGACCGGCTACCCCGACATGTGGGTGACCACCGACGACGATGGCCTTACCGCCGCGGCGCTCCATCAGCTGGACCTCGGCACGGACTTCGTGAAGATCTACATGGACGCGCCAGGCGGTGCGAAGGAGTCGCCGTTCGGCGTGCCTGCGATGACGGCGATGACGAAGGCGGTCCATGCGCGCGGCGCGCGGGTCGCGTGCCATTCCGGGTATCTCGACGGCGCGCGCGTTGCGGCGGCGGCCGGCGTGGATTCGATCGAGCACGGCATGGAGCTCGACGACAACATTGCCCGCACGATGAAGCGGAACAACGTGACGCTCACGTCGACCTTGTCCGTGTTCGCGTCGTGGGAATCGTTCGCGCGCACGACCGCGATCGACCGGTTCACGACGGCCGAGAGCGCGCAGCGCATCGCGAAACGCAAGGAGGGCGCGTACGCGTCCGTCGCGGCGGCGAAGCGTGCCGGCGTGCGGATCGCGACCGGCTCCGATTTCGGCGGAGGCTCAGTGCGTGCCGGCCATCTCGCCTGGGAGGTCGAGCTGCTCGTCGCTGCCGGGCTCACGCCGCGCGAAGCCCTGGTCGCCGCGACCCGCGCCGGCGGGGAGCTCCTCGGCGACGACCACGCCGGGCGGATCGGGGTGGGGATGCCGGCGGATCTCGTCCTGGTCCACGGCGACCCGCTCTCCGACGCCCGCGCGCTGTGGCGCGTCTGGGCGGTGTTCCAGGGCGGCGCCCGCGTCGCCTGACCGCGGCCAGATCGTCACATAACATGCCTTGACAGGAATATTCCTGTAGGCGTATACACAGGTCCATGAACGCCACGTTCAGCGCCCTCGCGGAGCCGAACCGGCTCCAGATCGTCGAACTCCTCCGTCACCGGCCGCTGCCCGTCGGCGGGATCGCGGAGCGCCTTCGGATGCGCCAGCCGCAGGTGTCGAAGCACCTGCGCGTGCTGAGCGAGGCCGGACTCGTGCAGGTCCGACCGGTCGCCCAGCAGCGCATCTACGGCCTGCGGGCCGAGGGGCTCAAGGAGCTCGACGACTGGCTGAAGCCGTACCGAACGATGTGGTCGGACCGCTTCCTGCGCATGGACGAGGTGTTGCGCGAGCTGACATCGCAGAAGAAGGCATCAAAGGGGAAAAAAGATGGCCACCACAAGTAAGTTCGACCTGAACGTCACCCGCGTGTCCGACACGGAGCTCCACCTCACGCGCGAGTTCGACGCCCCGCGCGACCTCGTGTGGAAGGCGATGACCGATCCGGCGCTCATGTCGCGCTGGTGGGGGCCGCGCCAGTACAAGACCGTCGTCGACACCATGGACGTCCGGCCGGGGGGGAAGTGGCGGATGCGCAACATCGCGGCCGACGGCGGCGAGCACGCGTTCCGCGGCGAATACCGCGAGATCGTGCCGCCGGAGCGCATCGTCATGACCTTCGAGTACGAGCCGCTCCCTGGACACATCTCGGTCGAGACGATGACCCTCACCGAGCGCGACGGCCGCACCCTCCTCACCGTGCGGGACCAGTTCGCGTCGAAGGAGGACCTCGACGGGATGGTCAATAGCGGAATGGAGTCCGGCGCGCGCGAGACGTACGAGCGGCTCGACGAGCTGCTCGCCGAGCTCAAGAAGAGCCGCTAGACGCTGGGGAGGTCGACGCCTCTCTGTTTTGCGAACGCGATCGCATCCGGGTAGCCGGCGTCGGCGTGACGCATGACGCCGGTGCCCGGATCGGTCGTGAGCACCCGTTCGAGCTTTTGGCGTCCGAGCCCGGTCCCATCAGCGACCGCGACCATGCCCGCGTGGATCGAGTTGCCGATCCCGACGCCGCCGCCATGATGCACCGACACCCACGTCGCGCCAGCGGCCGTATTCACGAGCGCGTTCAGGATCGGCCAATCGGCGATCGCGTCGCTCCCGTCGCGCATGCCCTCGGTCTCGCGGTTCGGCGACGCCACCGACCCTGAGTCGAGGTGGTCGCGGCCGATGACGATCGGCGCGCCGAGCTTGCCGGTCCGGACCATGTCGTCGATCCGCGCGCCGAACTCGGCGCGCTCGCCGTACCCGAGCCAGCAGACGCGCGCCGGGAGTCCCTGGAACGGCACGCGAGATTCCGCGAGCTCGATCCATCGCGCGAGGGTGCGATCTTCCGGGAACAGATCGAGGACCGCGCGGTCGGTGGCGAGGATGTCCTTGGGATCGCCGGAGAGCGCCACCCAGCGGAACGGGCCCTTGCCGCGCTCGAACAGCGGGCGGATGTATGCGGGCACGAAGCCCGGGTAGTCGAACGCCCGGGCGTAGCCGGCGGTCTTCGCCTCGCCGCGCAGGTTGTTCCCGTAGTCGAACGCGACCGTGCCGCGATCCTTCAGCGCGACGATGGCCTCGCATTGCGTCGCGATCGACGCGCGCGACGCCTCGATGTACGCCGCCGGATCGTTGATCCGAAGCACACCCGCGTGCCGGACGTCGGGCACGTAGCCGTCGAGCGGGTCGTGCGCGGAGGTCTGGTCGGTGACGACGTCCACCCGCACGCCGCGGCGCACGATCTCGGGCAGGACCGCGGCCGCGTTCGCGACGAGACCGATCGACCGCGGCGTGCGTGAGCCGAGGTAGCCCTCGACCCGCGCGAGCGCGTCGTCGAGCGACTCGGTGACCTCGTCGAGGAAGCCCTGCTTCAGCCGGCGCTCGGCACGCGTCGGATCCACCTCGACGACGAGCGCGACGCCGCCGTTCATCGTGATCGCGAGCGGCTGCGCGCCGCCCATCCCGCCGAGACCTGCGGTGACGACGAGCCGCCCGTCGAGCGTGCCGTCGAAGTGCGTGCGCGCCACCGCCGCGAAGGTCTCGTACGTCCCCTGCAGGATGCCCTGGGTCCCGATGTAGATCCACGACCCGGCGGTCATCTGCCCGTACATCGTCAGGCCCATCGCCTCGAGTGCGCGGAACTCGTCCCACGTCGCCCACTTCGGCACGAGCATCGCGTTCGAGATGAGCACCCGCGGCGCCCACTCGTGCGTGCGGAAGACCCCGACCGCCTTCCCTGATTGCACGAGCAGGGTCTCATCGTCCTTGAGGCGCTTCAACGTCGCGAGGATGGTGTCGAACGCCTGCCACGAGCGCGCGGCGCGGCCGGTGCCGCCGTAGACGATGAGCTCGTCGGGCCGTTCGGCAACGTCGGGGTCGAGGTTGTTCTGGATCATGCGGAACGCCGCTTCCTGCGGCCACGCCAGCGCCGACAGCGCCGTGCCGCGCGGTGCGCGGACGGTGCGGCTCGCGACGGCGCTCACGGCAGCGATCGTACCGCCGCGCGGACCCGCTCCGGCCGCAGCGGCAGCTCGCGGAGGCGCGCTCCGCACGCCGCGAACACCGCGTTCGCGATCGCGGCGGCCGTCGGCACCGCGCCGGGCTCGCCGACGCCGGTCGAGGGCTGCGACGCGTCGCCCGCCACGAGGACGTCGATGCGCTCCGGCGCGTCGCGGAACGTCGCGATCGGATAGGTGTCCCAGTTCGTCGGCGCGATCCGGCCGTCGCGATGCCGGAGCTCCTCGTACATCGTCCAGCTCGCGGACTGCTGGATCCCGCCCTCGACCTGGTTGCGGACGCCCTCGGGATTGATGACGAAGCCCGGATCCACGACCGCCCATACCGCGACGACCCGTACGCGGCCGTCGTCGCTTACCTCCACGTCGGCCACCTGCGCGACGAGCGTCCCGTGATAGACGGTGCACGCGATGCCAAGCCCGCGGCGTCGGATCGGTGCGCGACCCCAGCCACTCCGTTCGGCCACCGCCTCGATCGTCGCGCGTAGGCGCTGGTCATCGAGATGGCGCAGCCGGTAAGCGACTGGATCCTGGCCCGCGGCGTGCGCGAGCTCGTCGATGAAGGACTCGATCGCGAACACGTTCTCCGCCGCCGCGAGCGAGCGGAAGTTGGCCGTGCGCAGCGGCGTCGGCTCCATGTGGAGGACGACGGTCAGGTGCGGGATGCGGTACGGCGGGATCGCGTTGCGGCCCTGGCTCCCGCCCGCGCGTTCGGGATCGGGGTCGAACCAGCCGGCCGTGTGCACGTTCGCGGTGTGCTCGTCGTACTTCCAGGCGACGATCGTCCCCGCCGCATCGAGCCCTGCGGAGACCACCAGCGTGACCTCCGGCCGGCTCGGTGAGTACGAGAACTCCTCCTCGCGCGTCCATTGGAGATGCACCGGCCGTTTCGCGTTCTTCGACAGCACCGCCGCTTCGAGCGCGACGTCGATGCTGCTGCTCCGGCCGTACGTGCCGCTCGACATCCGCGGCGCGAAGTGGACGCGCTCCTCGGCCAGGCCGAGCCGCTTCGCGACGCCGTCGCGCAAGCCGAATGGGCGGTGCGTCGCGCCGTAGATCGTCGCGTCGTCGGCCGCCACGTCGGCGACCGCGGCGCTCGGACCGATGGGCGCGTTCGCGATCGACGGAAGGACGTACTCCGCTGCATGCCGGGTCGCGGCACTCGCGAGGGCCCGGTCGATGACCGGGTCCTCGCGCAACGGGATGTCGGCGTCGGGCCCTTCGTCCGGCCGGCCGGCGAGCCAGTCCACGTCGATGGCATCCGCGGCGGCGTGTGCCTGATCGGCGCGTTCCGCGACGACGCCGACGATGTCGCCATCGTGCACGATCGCGACGACCCCCGGCATCGAGCGAGCGGCCTTCGCCTCGACCCCCTTGACCTTCGCACCTCGGACCGGCGGACGAACGATCGCGCCGTGGAGCATGCCCGCCAGGCGGACGTCGGCGGCGTACGTGGCGCGGCCGGTCACGATGTCGCGCGCTTCGACCCGCGGGAGCGGCCGGCCGATGTAGCGCCGGCGCTGCTCGGGCAGGAACGAGACCTCGTCGGGGATCGCCCCTGCCAGCGGTTCGCCGTCGACGAGCTCGGCGTACGGGATGCGCGTCGCGCCCGAGACCACGTGACCCTCGCTCGTGTCGAGCCGGTCGGCGCCGACGCCGAGGCGCCGCGCCGCCCGCGCGAGCAGCTGCGCCCGTCCGAATGCCGCGGCGCGACGGAAGACCGGAGCCTCCTGCTGCGTGGAGTGGCTGCCGAATGTGCCGAAGTCGTGGGGCACCCGATCGGTGTCGCCCATGACGACCGTCACCCGATCGAGCGGCACGTCGAGCTCGTCGGCCACGATCTGCGCGAAGCCCGTGCGGATGCCCTGACCGAACTCGACCTTGCCCGAGAACGCGGTGACGGCGCCGTCCGGCGCGATCGCGATGCGCTGCTCGAGGCGCTCGGGCGGCATCAGCCCGCCGCCCGCTGCACCGCGCGGATCGCCCGGCCGTAGACGCCGCATCGGCACAGGTTGGTCGCGAGTGACTCGCGGATCTGGTCCTCGGTGGGATGCGGCGTGCGCTCGAGCAGCGCCGCCGCGGCGATGACCATTCCGCTCGTGCAGTAGCCGCACTGCATCGCGTCCTCCGCGATGAACGCCGCCTGCACCGGGTGGAGTGCGTCCGATGTGGCGAGCCCTTCGACGGTCGTGATCTCCAGCCGGGCCGCCTGCTCCGCGGTGAGCAGGCACGACGCCATCACGGTCGCTTCGCTCCCGGGGGCCCCTGCCCCCGCATCAACAATGACGAAGCACGCGCCGCACTTGCCGATGCCGCAGCCGTACCGCGTGCCGGTGAGGCCGAGGTCATCGCGGAGCACCGAGAGCAGCGTCGCGGTCGGCGTCACGTCGACGGAGTGCGTCGTTCCGTTGATGCGAAGCTTGATCGACATCGATCGGATGCTACCGCCGTCCCTACACTCGGTCCGTGGCCGACGCATTCATCTGCGCCTACGTCCGCACGCCATTCGGCCGCTACGGCGGGGTGCTCGCCCGTCTGCGACCCGATGCGATGGCCGCACACGTCCTGCGGGCGGTCGCCGAGCGGAGCGGCATCGACCCCGCCGGCATCGACGACGTGATCCTTGGGAACACCAATGGCGCCGGCGAGGACAACCGCAACGTTGCGCGGATGGCGACGCTGCTCGCGGGCTTCCCGGTGGAGGTTCCGGCGCAGACGGTCAACCGCCTGTGCGGCTCGAGCCTCCAGGCGCTCAACAGCGCGGCCGAGGCGATCTGGAGCGGGCAGGGCGACCTGTTCATCGCCGGGGGGGTCGAGAGCATGACCCGCGCGCCGATCGTGACGCTGAAGCCGGACGCCGCGTACCCGCGCGGCGCACCTGAGTCCGCCGACAGCACGCTCGGGTGGCGGTTCGCGCACCAGCAGCTCGTCGCCGATGGCCACACCGTCACGCTCGGCCAGACCGCCGAGAACGTCGCCCAGCGACGGAAGGTGTCACGCGCCGATCAGGACTGCCTCGCGCTCCTTAGCCAGCAGAAGGCCGAGCGCGCGATGCAGAACGGCGTCTTGGCGGAGGAGATCGTGCCCACGCCGGTCCCGCAGCCGAAGGGCGCGGCCGCGCTTTTCAGCCGAGACGAGCATCCGCGCGCGGGCAGCACGCTCGAGGCCCTCGCGAAGCTCAAGCCCGCGTTCGCCGAGAACGGGACCGTCACTGCGGGGAACAGCTCGGGGATCAACGACGGCGCGTCGGCGCTCATCGTCGCGTCGGGCGAGCGCGCGAAGGCCCTCGGCCTCAAGCCGATCGCGCGGATCGTCAGCACGGGCGCCGCGGGCGTGCGGCCGGACGAGATGGGCCTCGGGCCGATCCCGGCGTCGCGCAAGGCGCTGTGGCGGGCGAAGCTCGAGATGAAGGACATGGAGATCGTCGAGCTGAACGAGGCGTTCGCGAGCCAGGTGGTCGCGTGCTGCGTCGAGCTCGGCATCGACTGGCGCGACGAGCAGCGGCTCAACCCGAACGGCGGCGCGATCGCGATCGGACATCCGCTCGGTGCGAGCGGCGCGCGCCTCGCGGGCACGGCCGCGCTGCAGCTACGCCGGGCGAACGCGCGTTACGCGCTCGCGACGATGTGCATCGGGGTGGGTCAGGGGATCGCGACGGTCTTGGAGCGCGCCGGGGACTGACGGGCGCGCGTCGCGGTCAGCCGGCGGAACGCCACGATCGCGAGCACCGCGGCGGTGAGCCATGCGAGCGCGCCGAGCAGCGGCTGCGCGAAATCCGTGCCCGCGAGCAGGCCGTGCGCGAACGAGCCGACGAACGCGACGTAGGACAGCCGATGGATCGCGAGCCAGCCCTGCTGGGTGAGCCTCGAGCGGAGCCACGTCGCGATCAGCACGACCGCGATGAGCTGCAGGCTGATCGTGCCCAGGCCGATGGCGAACGAGCCGTACGAGACGAGGAACGGGATGAACAGGTCGATGACGCCGACCTTCGCGTACGGATCGAGCATGAGCGTGATCACGTGCGCGACGACGAGCGGCAGCCACAGGATGCTCGTCAGGTCGTGGACCGCGCGCACGCCGCGGTTGTGCGAGAGCCAGGCGAGCGCGCCAGACCGCAGGGCCATCCCCGAGAGGATCGACAGCACCAGCGCGACGAGCGCGGCGGTGCCCGCCGAACGGGCGATGATCCAGATCTGGTCGGTGGTCATTGGTCTGCCTAGCTGTGGTGGGTGCTGGTCAGGGCCCGCGTGGTCGTCGTCGAGACGCCGCGGGTGAGCTGCAGTCGGCCCGTGGAGGAGCTCGTCGCGCTGGCGGCGGCCGGCGCGGTCGTCGCGGCAGCAGCCACCGTCGGCTGCAGCGGCGCGGTCGTGTTGTGCAGGTGATCGCCTGCGTAGACCGTCATGCCGGCGAGGCTCAACATCGTGATCCCTGCCGCGAGCGCCCGGATCGCGTTCACCGAGCTCACGAGGGGGGATCGTTTGGGCTGCTTCACGAGGACCAGTTCATCACGGAAGGTCCCCGCGAGCATGAATTCGGGCTAAGAACGCGCCTAATCGAGCTCCCCGGACGCGTGGCGCACGGCCGTCGCGAGCAGATCCCGGGTGATGACGTCGCGCATCGTGGAAATGTCCGGGGCGAGCGGCCGGTCGGCCGCGAGCGTCGGCACGTGCTCGCGGATGACCCGCCGGGCGGCCTCCAGGGCGGTCGAGCTCGTCATGCCGAGCAGGTCAAGGCCCTGTGCGGCGCAGAGCCCCTCGATCGCGAGCACGCTGCGGGTGTTCGCCACGACGGCCGAGAGCTTGTGCGCGGCGTGAACGCCCATGCTCACGTGGTCCTCCATGTCGGCCGACGTGGGGATCGATTCCACCGAGGCCGGCATCGCGCGCAACCGGTTCTCCGCGACGAGGGCGGCGGCGGTGTACTGCGCGACCATGAACCCGGAGTGCCGCCCGGGATCGGGCGAGAGGAACGCCGGCAATCCGCTCGTGTGGCCGTTGGTCATGCGATCGATGCGGCTCTCGCTGATGTCCGCGAGCTCGGCGACCGCGATGGTCGCGAGGTCGAGCGCGATCGCGACCGGTTGCCCGTGGAAGTTGCCGCCGCTCACGATGCGCTTCTCCTCGGCGAACACAAGCGGGTTGTCGGTGACGCTGTTGATCTCGATCTCGAGGACGCGGCGGGTGTACGCGAGCGCGTCGCGCGAGGCACCGTGGACCTGCGGCATGCAGCGGATCGAATACGGATCCTGCACTCGGGGATCGCCGACCTTATGCGATGCGATGATCGGACTGCCGTGGACCAGCCGGCGGAGATTTGCCGCGACGACCGCTTGACCCGGGTGCGGCCGCTCGGCGTTCAGCGAAGCGTCCCACGCGGCGTCGGTCGCGCGCAGCGCCTCGGCCGACAGGGCGCCGAGGATGTCGGCGGAGGTGCACAGCACTTCGGCGTCGTGCAACGCGAGGCAGCCGATCGCGGTCATCACCTGCGTGCCGTTGATGAGCGCGAGCGCCTCCTTGGGCCCGAGCTCGAGGGGCCGGAGGTCCGCGCGCTTCAGCGCCTCGGCGCCGCTCAGGACCTTTCCCTCGAACGTCGCCTGACCCTCGCCGACCAGCACGAGCGC
>DATCOR010000137.1:0-5208 GCA_036564585.1 Candidatus Limnocylindria bacterium
CGGCGAGAGGCTCGGGGGCGGCATGTGGATCGGCTGATCGTGCCCGGACATCGGTCGAAACTCTAGGTCATGGATTGGCGGCCGTCGAAACGCTGCCCTAGTGTTGGCGGGCATGCCGTGGCCAGTTGATCCGCAGGGCCCTCTGGCCCGATCGATCGCCGACCTCTATTGGCTGATGTTCGGCGCGGCGATCGTCGTGCTCGCGATCGTCGTTGGCGCGCTCGTCGTCGCCGGCATCCGCTTCCGCGAGCGGCCCGGTCACCAGGCTCGGCAGTACCACGGCAACAACCTCCTCGAGCTCATCTGGACCGTCGTGCCGACGCTCATGGTCATCTCGTTCAGCGTCCTGTCGTTCCAGCGCCTCACGCTGGTGAACGACGTCGACAGCGGCGCGGCCATGACGATCAACGCCATCGGGCAGCAGTGGGTCTGGAACTTCCAGTACCCGTCAGAGAGCAAATTCGCTCTGAGCGATGGCAAGACGTATCTCTTGCAGCAGGCCGAGCTGCACATCCCGGTCGGACAGAAGATCAAGATCGAGCTCAGCTCGAAGGACGTCATCCATGCCTTCTATGTGCCGAAGCTCGGCGGCCAGAAGGACGCGGTGCCCGGCCGAGCCACCGAGATGTGGATCCAGGCCGACCGGCCCGGGACGTACGCCGGCCAGTGCATCGAGTTCTGCGGCACTGGCCACGCGGACATGCTCATCACCGTCGTCGCGCAGAACCCGTCCGATTACGACGCGTGGCTCGCGACCGCGCTGAAGGATGCGAACCGGTTCAGCGATCCGGCGGTCGCCAAGGGCAAGGAGTTCTTCACCACGCTTGCCTGCGCGGGCTGCCACACCATCCAGGGCCTCACGAGCGCAAAGATCGGTCCCGACCTCACGCACATCGCGTCGCAAAAGACCCCGATCGCCGGCATCGCCGGGCTCGATGTGAATGAGGCGAACCTCATCAAGTGGATCAGCAATGCGCCGAGCCTCAAGCCCGGGGTCGTGATGCCGGTGTTCAGCAACAAGTCCGGCGGTCCGCTTGATGACGCGACGATCAACTCGATCGTCCAATTCCTGCTGACGCTCAAATAGCGTCAGGACTCACTGCACCTCGAGGCCGACGCGCATCCCGAGCTGATAGTGCCCCGGAACGTTGCAGATGAGCACGTACTTCCCCGGTGTGAGCTCGAGCACGAGCTTGCGCGACGCACCGGCGGCGATGTTCGTGAGCTCCCCGACCTTGCCGTCCTCTTTGGCCTTCGCGGTCGCCCCGTCGACCGGGAGCTGATCCGGCGCGAGGTCCGTCTTGATGACCTTCAGCTCGTGGAGCATCGCGGCGTGATTCCGGATGCCGACGACCACATGGCCGGCGGCGATCGTCGGGTGGTCGGTCACGATCTTGAAATCGCTGAGATCCACGTACACCGACGGCACCTCGCTCGTGTCCGCCGGGCCCGCGGCCGCACACGCGGACACGATGATCGCGGCCGCCGCTAGCGCGGCGGCAGCAGCGGCCCACCCTTTCCGGAACCGCCCGGCGTGCGGCCGCCGCTGGCGATGTGGCGCACCGAGTCGGTCACGGTCGAGCCGGCGGTCAAGTCGTCCTCGGATGGCGCGCCGCCCGATCGGTCCTTCGTCAGCGCCCACACGATCGGTCCGAGGATGATCGCCCCGAGCGCCACGACCCATAGCCATTCCACGCATCACCTCTGACCAGACTCGCGCAGTCGCTGCGCCTGCTCTTCCGACTGTAGCCACAGGAAGAACGCGAAGCTCGCGGCCGCGAGGAAGATCAGATCGCCGGGGACCCACATGATCGCCCCGCCGAGGCGCTGGTCGCTCGCGGGATCGAGACCGTGCGCGGCGGTCGTCGCAAGGTACGGCGTGTAGAACGCGCGGTCCGAGAACGCGAGCAGGCCACCGAGGATCGTGTTCTGCGCGGCGCCGACGAGCAGCAGGTATGGGATCCGCGCGGCGTACGGCAGGGTCGCGCGGAACGGCACCGGGTCGATGACCACGCTCCAGAAGAGCAGCGCCGTCACGAGGAACCAGGTGTGCTCGATCACGTGGATCGTCGGGTCGAGGACCGCGGCGTCGTACAGCGCCGGCACGTGCCACGCGTACAGGCCGACGACGTACAGGGCCGCCGCGACGAGCGGCCGCCGCAGCAGGTGGACCAGGGCACGGAACGCGGTGTTGCGCGCGAATGCCCGCACCACGGTGCGGCGGACGGCGAGCGGCAGGCCGCGGAGGAGCGGACGGACCGGCGCGCCGGCCAGCAGGAGCGGCGCGGCGACGACGAGCAGCAGCATGTGCTGGACCATGTGGACGCTGAACAGCTGGAGCGCGATCGCGTCGATCGGCGACGCGAGCGCCGCGATGAGGGAGGCGAGGCCGAGCAGGAAGAGCGCGGCCCGCCACAGCGGCCAGCCTGGTCTCGCGCGCGCGCCACGCAGATAGATCAAGGCCGCGAGGACGGTGAGGACGACGAGGACTACAGGCGTACGGTCGTGTCCACCATGATCGCGACGAACAGCAGCGCGAGATAGAGGAGCGAGTACAGGTAGACCGAGCGCGCGACGCTGCGCTGCTTCGCGGCGGCCGCCCGCAGCAGTCGCACCGCGTACGCGACGAACACCAGCCCGAGGATGAGCGCGGCGAACAGGTACACGACGCCGACGTAGCGTGTGAGGAAGAGCAGCACCGAGAGCGGAACCAGCGCCGTCGCGTACAGGAGGATCCCCCACTGCGCGGCGCGGTCACCATGGACGACCGGGAGCATCGGGACGCCCGCGCGGTCGTAGTCGTCGCGGATGAGCAGCGCGAGCGCCCAGAAGTGCGCCGGCGTCCAGAAGAAGACGATCGCGAAGAGATAGAGCGCCGGCAGGTCGACGTTGTTCGCGACCGCGGCCCAGCCGACGAGCGGCGGGATCGCACCGGCTGCGCCGCCGATGACGATGTTCTGGACCGTCGTGCGCTTCAACCAGAGCGTGTAGACGAGGATGTAGAAGAGCGTGCCGACGATCGCGAGGACCGCGGCCAGCACGTTGGCCACGAGCGCAAGGACCACGAACGCCAGCACGTTGAGGATGACCCCGAAGGCGATCGCCGTGCGCGGCGAGACCCGGTGCCCGGGGAGGGGCCGACGCGATGTGCGGCGCATCCGCTCGTCGATGTCACGGTCGAAGTAGTGGTTCAGCGCGGACGCCCCGCCGCTCGCGAACGCGCCGCCGATCATCGTCGCGAGGACGAGGTGGAAGGGCGGCACGCCCCCGGCCGCGAGGAACATCCCGCCGAGGGCGGTGACGAGAAGCAGCGACATGATCGCCGGTTTCGTGAGCGCGACGAGGTCGCGCAGCGTCGTCGTCGCCTCGGCGCGCACGGGCCGCCACGCGAGCACCGCGAGGGCCACCGTCGAGCACCAGAGCGCCGTGGCGACCGCGGGATGAGCGCCGAGCGGCCACGGCGAGAAG
Organism: Candidatus Limnocylindria bacterium; assembly: GCA_036564585.1. Lineage (GTDB taxonomy): Bacteria > Chloroflexota > Limnocylindria > P2-11E > P2-11E > UBA4735. Next base: position 3,469 of record DATCOR010000137.1, read on the forward strand.
CCGCTGAGCGGGTTGAGCGCGCCGACGATCACCTGCAGCACGAACAGGCCGCCGACCAAGATCGCCGCCGCGCCGAGCCCCGGGATCTCGCGGCGGCGCTTCCACGCGCCGGCGACGGCGAACGCGACGACGATGCCGACGGCTGCGGCGATGTAGCGGTGGGCCATGTGGATCGCGGCCGCGCCGCTGAGGGGGATCCCGTCGTCGCACAGCGGCCAGGTCGAGCATGCGAGCGTCGCGCCGTCGCCGCGCACGTACGCACCCGAGAGCATGAGCGCGAACGTCCCGATCGTGGCGGAGAGGGCAAACCAGGTGAACGCGCTCGGCTTCGCGAGGCCCGCGCCCGCCAGCGGCCATCGAAGGACGACCGCGTAGACCGTGAGCACGGCGAGCAGCAGCTCGGCGTTCGCGAGGTGCACGGTGACCCACGTGTCGGGCAGCTCGAGCAGCACCGTGATCGCGCCGAGGATCGCCTGCAGCCAGTACAGGACGACCGCGACGCCGACGAACGCCATCGCCCGTCCATCGCCGCGATATCGCACCAGCGTCCAGACAGCGAGGGCCGCCAGCGTCACCCCGGCGACGATCGCGAGGAACCGGTGGAACCACTCGATCCGCGTCGCGACGTCGAGCGACGGCAGGAACTGGCCGTGACAGAGCGGCCAGTCCGGGCAGCCCAGCCCTGAACCGGTCACGCGCACGATGCCGCCCCAGATGGCGGCGACCAGCGCCGTCACGAGGGTGAGGTAGACCAGACGCCGGTAGCCCGCTGACACGGTCATGCCGCTAGGTGTGCGGCTGGTCTTCTTTTAGCGGGCGGGCGCTGTGGACGACCGGGATGCGGGGGAAGTTGTACGGCGGGGGCGGCGAGGTCGTCGCCCACTCCAGCGTGTCGGCCTCCCAGGGGTCGTCGCCGGCCGGCTTGCCCTTCCCCAGGATGATGCTGTTGAAGAAGTTCCAGAGGAAGATCGAGACGCCGAACGCGATGAGGAACGCGCCGATCGACGAGATGAGGTTCAGCAGGGACCACTCCGGCGACTGCGGGTAATGGAAGATCCGGCGCGGCATCCCGTCGATGCCGAGCTCGTGCTGCGGGAAGAACGTGAGGTTCATCGCGATGAAGATCACCAGGAAGTTGATCTGACCGAGGCGCTCGTTGAGCATCCGGCCGGACATCTTCGGGATCCAGTAGTACATCGCGGCGAACACCGTCATCACCGCGCCGCCAAAGAGAACGTAGTGGAGGTGCGCCACGACGTAGTACGTATCGGAGAGCTGCACGTCCTCGGGCACCGAGCCGAGGAACACCCCGGAGATGCCGCCGATCGTGAATGTCGCGATGAAGCCGAGCGCGAACAGCATGGGCGTCTTGAACCGCAGCGAGCCGTGCCAGATCGTCCCGAGCCAGCTGAAGATCTTCACGCCGGTCGGCACGGCGATGAGCATCGTCGAGATCATGAAGAAGATCTGCAGGGTCTCATCGACGCCCGCGACGAACATGTGGTGCACGAACACGGAGAACGAGAGGAATCCGATCGCGACGCTCGAGTACGCGATCATCTTGTAGCCGAAGATCGGCTTGCGCGAGAACACCGGAAGGACCTCGCTCACGACCCCGAAGCCGGGCAGCACCATGATGTAGACCTCGGGGTGGCCGAAGAACCAGAACAGGAACTGCCAGAGCAACGGGTCCGATCCCTCCGACGTCGCGAAGAAGCTCAGGCCCGCGAGGCGGTCGAA
>DATCOR010000139.1:0-8566 GCA_036564585.1 Candidatus Limnocylindria bacterium
ACTCCGCGGCGCGCCGGGGATCGCCGACCCGCCGCGCGGGCAGCGCGCCCGCCGGCTGGGGCTTGAACTCCATCCCCACGGAGCTGCCGGTGAGCCGCAGGAGGAGCGCGGCGAGGTCACGCATCGTGGTCTCGACCCCGCTGCAGACGTTCACGATAACGGCCGGGCGGTCGGTCTCGCACGCGAGCAGATTCGCGCGCACGACGTCCCCGACGTACACGAAGTCCACCGACGACGACCCGTCGCCGAACAGCGTGAGCGGCTTGCCCTCGTCGATGAGGTTCAGCCACCGGACCATCACCTCGACGAACCGCGAACGGACGTCCATGCGCGGCCCGTACACGTTGAAGTAGCGGAGGGCCGCGGTCCGCACGCCGTGTCGCTGCGAGTACGCGTGCGCGAGCTGCTCGTTGGCGACCTTCATCGAGCCGTAGAAGGTCGTGCCGCGGAGCGGCTGGTCCTCATGCATCGGGAGCGCTTCGGGCTCGCCGTACACGACGGCGCTCGACGCGAGCACGACGTGCTTGGCCTTCGCCGCCGATGCGGCCTCGAGCACGTTGAACGTGCCGTCGACCATGACCTCCTGGCACTCGCGGGGCGATTCCTGGCAGCGCGTCCAGCGCAGCGCGGCCTGATGGAAAACGACGTCGGCGCCGTCGATCGACGCGGCCACGGCCTCGCGGTCGCGGATGTCGAGCTCGCGCAGGCTGGCCTTGCCCGTCTTGAGCGCCGCGTCGAGGTTCTCCGGGACACCACGCACGAGCGCGTCGAGCGCCACCACCTCCCGCGCGCCTGCGGCGATCGCCGCATCGACGATGTGCGATCCGACGTTGCCCGCGCCGCCGGTGACGACGACGCGTGCGCCGTCGAGCGCGCCGGTCACGACGGCACGGTTGCTTCCCAGCCGTCGTACTCGCCGCCGGTCCGCGAAGCCATCTCGGTGAGCGATGTCCGGATCCCCTGGATGACCTTCAGATCGATGACCGCTCGGTGCGTAAGGAGGAACAGCCATTCCGGACCCTCTGCCGCACGCCGGACCTCGACGTGCCACTCGGAGCTATCACCGAACTCGAGCGCGAGGCGGCGCGCGTCGCCCTCCTGCTTGAAGTACAGGTAGTGGCGGATGTCGAGCGGAGCCTTCAGGTCGACACCCGCGCTCCGGAGCTGCTCCAACACCTGGGCGTCGCCTGCGGAGGGCTGGGGCTCGCGCTTGTCCTTGCGGAACAGTGGCACTACGCGTCCGACCGCGAGCGGAGGAATTTCGCCGGCACGCCCGCGACGATCGTGTTCGGCGCCACGTCCTTCGTGACCACCGCGCCCGCCCCGACGATCGCGCCCTCACCGACGGTCACGCCGGGCAGCAGCACGGCGTTCACGCCGATGTCCGCGCCGTCGTCGACGCGCACGGGCTTGATGACGAGGTCGGTCTGGATGATCGGAACGTCCGGCGGATCGCCGGTGTGCTCGCTGCCGAGCACCTTCGCGCCCGGCCCCCAGCCGACGTACTCGCCGAGGCGCAGGTCGCGGCAGTCGAAGTACGACTGCGGGCCGATCCAGGTGTGCGCGCCGATCACGCATCTCCCGTCGTGCCGGCCCTGAAGGAACGTCTGGTTCCCGATGAACACCGCGTCGCCGATCTCGAACGTATGGGGGTGGAGCACCAGCACGCCGACCCCCACCTTCACGCCGTTCCCGAACGCCTTGCAGATCGCCCGCAGGATCACGCGCCGCGCCCGCGCCCCGGACGCGCTGTCGTCGTAGCAGGCCGCGCTGTACCGCGCGAGCAGCTGCTCCGTGGATTCCGTGGCCCGGAGGTCCGCGGACTCCTTCAGCTCGTCCGCGGGATCGGGTTGGACCATCTGGATCCCGTGGACCGCTTTGACGACGCGGTCCGTCACGCCCGCATGAATCCAGCGACCGCTTCGGCGACGGTGTCGACCTGCGTGTCGGTGAGCTCGGGGAACATCGGGAGCGACACGACCTCGTTCGCGAGGCGCTCGGTCACCGGGAAGTCGCCCTGGCGGTAACCGAGGAACGCGGACGCCTCCTGGAGATGGATCGGCACCGGGTAGTGCACGCCGGTGCCGATGCCGCGCTCGGACAGGTATTTGCGCAGGTCGTCCCGCTTCCCGCCGGGAACGCGGACGACGTAGCAGTGGAAGACATGGCGACCGCCCTCCGGGATCTCGGGCGTGATCACGCCGCTGCCCTTCAGGCGGTCGTTGTAGTGGCGTGCGATCGCGATGCGGCGGGCGTTCCACTCCGGCAGCTTCCGCAGCTTGATGCGGAGGATGGCCGCCTGGATCTCGTCGAGCCGCGCGTTGTACCCGACGACGGGGTGGTAGTAGCGCGTGCTCTGCCCGTGCTCGCGGAGCGAGCGCAGCTCCGTCGCGAGCGCGTCGTCGTTCGTCGTGATGCTGCCGGCCTCGCCGTACGCGCCCAGGTTCTTGCTGCAATAGAAGGAGAACGCCGAGACGCGGCCGGAGGCCCCGGCCTTCGCACCGGTGTCGAGCACGGCACCGTGGGCCTGGCACGCGTCCTCGATGACCTGCAGGCCCTTCTCCCTCGCGAGCGAGAGGAGCGGCTTGAGGTCCGCGGTCCGCCCGTACAGGTGGACGGGCATGATCGCCTTCGTGCGCGGCGTGATCGCCTGGACCGCGGCCGCGTAGTCCATGTTGAAGGTCTTCTCGTCGACGTCCACGAGGATCGGGCGCGCTCCGGAGTACAGGATCGCCTCGACCGTCGCGAAGAACGTGTGCGAGACCGTGATGACCTCGTCGCCCGACGAGATGCCGAGCGCACGGATCGCGAGCTGGAGCGCGTCGGTGCCGCTGCCCACGCCGATGGCGTGCTTGGCGCCGCAGAACGCGGCGAACTCCTGATCGAACGCCTTCACATTCGGACCGATGGTGAGCTGCATGCTCTCGAGCACGTCGTCGATCGCGGCCCGGACTTCTTCGCGGATCGTGCGGTATTGCGCCTTCAGGTCGACGAGCGGGATGTCGGTCTTGGTCATCACGGTCATGTCGTGCTGGTCTCCTTCAGTGCCGATGTGATGTTCTCGCGATGCATGCGCAGGTGGACGAGCGCCGGCACGGCGAAGTACCGCTTCATCCCCTCCATGCCACCTTCCTGTTGCAAGAGCTGGTCCGGTGCCAGGGCGACGAACGCATCCATCATGCGGCTGTGGGCCGCGATCCAGCGGTCCCAGCGCGCGGCCATCGGCTTGGCGCGCCAGGTCTCGAAGGTCGTCGCGTTCAGCTCGTCGAGCGGCGTCTCGATGCCGAGGAATGGCCGTGAGCCGCGGTCATCCGGGGCGCCGCCCTCGCGCGCGATCTTCTCGGCGACCCGCCCGGCGAGCTCCTGCCACCAGGCCATGTGCGTCGGCATGTCGCGGACCCGCCACCCGGGCCCCTCGTCGAACATGGGGCGATCGAGCTGCCGGTCATCGAGGGATCGGAGCCACGCGTCCAGGGAATGCCACTCCCGCTCCAGCAGCCCGATCGCGGCACGCTTGTCGTCTTCGGCGGTCACGCCTTGACCTCGTCCGTCTCGAGCCAGCTGTAGGCGTGCGGGAAGATCCCGGCGAAGCACGCGAGCTTCGTGAGCTCGTCCTTCAGCTCGATCGCGGGATTGCCGGCCCACACGCTGCGCGCCGGCACCTTCTTGCGCACGACGCTGCCCGCGCCGACCAGTGCGTCCGCGCCGATCTCGACCCCGGGAAGGATCGTGCTGTTCGCGCCGATCCGCGCGCCCTTGCGAACGACGCCACCGCGCACGCAGTCAAGGTAGGCGGGGCACATCGGGTGCGGGTCGTCCGTGAACACGACGTGCGGACCGAGGAACACGTCGTCCTCGATCGTGGTGAGCTCGAGAAAGCAGCCGGTGTGCACGCGCACGCGCGACCCGATGCGGTTGCCGAACTCGAGCGAGGCATGCGTGCCGACGGATACGTCGTCGCCGATGACGTTGTCCTCGCGGATCGAGGCGCCCTGGCCGGTCTGGAGCCGCGCGCCGATCCGCGTGCCGGCGTAGATCGTCGTGAAGGGCCGGATGACCGCGCCGGGGCCGATGACCAGCGGCAGCTCGCCGTCCTTCTTGCCGCGCGGCGCGCGGCCGAGCACGACGTACTCGCCGACGATGGACCCCGCACCGAGCTCGACGTTCGGACCGACGATCGCGGTCCGATGGATGTCGAGGCCGATGCTGGTCACGCCTGCACCGGCTCTTTGAGCGAGATGCGCGCGCCGTTCGCGCGGAGCGAGCGGTTCCCCGCCTCGAGCACCCGCACGACGTCGACACCCGCTTTCCCGTCGCTCAGTGGCGTGGTCCCGTCGCGGATGGATTCGATGAAGTGGCGGACCTCGAGCTGCAGCGCCTCGGTCACCGCGACGTGCGGGCTGTGGATGTCGCCCGAGCGGTAGCTGCGGCGGAGCTCGTCGGCGGACAGCTTGGCGACGCCGTGGTCGAAGACCTTCACCTTCTCCGCGGGGTGAGCGTCGTCGTAGAGCGCCATCTTCCGATCGCCGATGACCGTCATCGTGCGGAGCTTGCTCGGCGCGAGCCACGAGAGGTGCGCGTGCGCGATCGCGCCGGACGGAAAGCCCATCGTGAGGAACACGACGTCCTCGATGTCGGACTGGACGAAGCAACCGCCGACGCATTGCACCCACTCGGGCGACTCGGCCAACCAGTAGAGAACGATCGACACGTCGTGCGGGCCGAGGTCCCACAGGACGTTGAAGTCGAACTGGTGCAGCCCAAGGTTCACGCGCTGGCTGTCGACGTACTGGATCTTCCCGAGCTCTCCGCGCTCGATGATGCCGCGGACGGTCGTCACCGCCGGGTTGTAGACGAAGGTGTGGCCGACCATGAGCACCTTGCCGACCTGTCGCGCGGCGGCCACGATCGATTCCGCGTCGGCCAGGGTGCCGGCGAGCGGCTTCTCCACGAACACATGCTTGCCGGCGGCCAAGGCCTCCTCCGCGAGCGGCCGGTGGGTCGAGATCGGCGTCACGACGCAGATCGCGCCGATCGCAGGGTCGTCCAGCAGCTCGCGGTAGTTCGTCGTGGTGCGCACGGCCGGGAATCGCTTGTGCAACGCGCCGAGACGCTCGGGATCGAGATCCGCGACCGCTACGACGTCCGCGCCGGGCGCCTCGGAGAAGTTCCGCACGAGGTTCGGCCCCCAGTAGCCGGCGCCGATGATCCCGACCTTCAGCTCGGCCGTCACGCGAAGTTCCGATCCTCGTACGGGATCCCACCGATGGCGTCCTGTTTGGACCGGCCGGAGGCGAAGAAGTCGGCCATGGCGAGCCCCATCTCGGAGGCGATGTCCATGTCGACGTACTTATACAGGCCCTGACGGCCGCCGGTGACGAGGTTCGGAAAGCGCATGAGCTCGGCCATGAGCGTGTCGATCGCCTTCTCGTAGCCGACCATGTACACGGGGTAGCCGAACGTCGACCGGAGCACGACCGACTCCGCCAGCTCCGACAGCTTCATGAACCCCTCCTGCTCGATCTCCTTCGCGCAGGCCCGTCCGAGCTCGTCGGGATCGGCGTTCCAGATCGCGTCGTTCACGTCGCACGTGATGTCGCAGAGCAGGATCGTCTCGTCGGGCGCGCAGATCTCACTTCCGCCGTAGTTGCGCGTCTCCGACAGCCGGTTGAAGGTCTTGTCCTGGAAGTAGATGGACTGCGCCGGTAGCGCCTTGGGCCGCTGCACGCGCAGGCCGACGATCGTGAGCGCGCGGAACCGGAGGTACTTCGCGGCGGCCTTCGCCTCGGGCGAGACCGCGTCGCCGAGCAGGTCGATGAGCGCCGGTAGCGGCGCGCTGTTCACGATCCGGTCGCAGGCGATGCGCTCCTCGACACCCCGCTGCCCGGTGAACGGATCGACGGTGCCCTCGGTCCCCGAGGCGAGCACGCAGAGCTGTCCGCCGCGGTCGGTGTCCGGCACGGTCCGATAGCGCACGCCGGCCACCTGGCCATCCTCGACGTCGATGCCGGTCACGAGCGTGTTCGTGCACACGCGGTTGGCCGGCGACACCGAGCGGATCCGCTCGGCGAGCCGCTGCGAGATCAGCCCGGCGCCCTTCGGCGGGTAGAACAGCTCGATCACCAGCGGCGCATAGCGATGCTCGGTGCCGGTCCGCTTCGCGTAGCCCTTGCGAAGTGACGACATCACGACCTTCATGAGCGAGATGTGCGGGATCCGGTGCTGCGCGAACGACGCCGCGAGCCGCGAGGGCGGCACGCCCCACACCTTCGTCGTGTACGGGCCGAAGAACATCCCGTAGAGCGTGCGGCCCATCGCCTGGACGACCCAGTCCTCGGCCGAGACGAGTGGCTTCGGGCGGACCTTGCGCCGGATCGACTCCCAGAAGTAGTCGAGGAAGGCGCGCCCCGCGACGATCGGCGACATGCTCTTCGCGATGTCCAGCGCCTCGAGCGGGTACTTGTAGTACTTGCCCCGGAACTTGATGCTCACGTTCTTCCTCCGCGCCGGGAAGCCGTCGGAGGCGATCTCCTTGAACAGGTCGAGCACCCGCTGATTCCGCGCGTGATAGGCGTGCGGGCCGAAGTCGAATCCGGCGCCGGTCGTTCCGTGAAGGGTCGTGGCGAGGCCGCCTAGGAAGCGCTGGGCCTCGAGGACCGTAACCTGATCGCCCTGCGCGGCGAGGCTCGATCCGGCGGCGAGCCCGCAGATCCCGCCGCCGATCACGACCGTGTGGGACACCGCCAAATCCTAGGGTTTCGGGGGTGCCTGCGCCGTTACCGAATCTGCAGCGCGAATCGGAGCGCGTCGTCGAATTCGGAAAGACGCTCGGTCGACAACGCGCCGCGGCGTCGCTCGAGGCGCGACTTCTCGATCGTGACGAGTTCGTCGCAGTTGATCGCGCACGCGCCTTGGAATCCGTCACGCTGATCGAGCATGACCTCGCTCGGGATGCCGCGCACGGTCGTGGTGACGAGCGCAACCGTCGTGCGCGAACGTACGCCGTTGACGTCGTTTCGGGATGCGATCACCACCGGGCGCAGCTTGTCCATCCGCGCCGACCACACCTCGCCCCGCTCGGTCGGCCGCGCCACCTAGTCCGCGATATCCCGCAGATCCTCGATCCCAGCCCGCTCTGCCGCCTTGAAGTCGCTGTCGTCGCCGTCGGGGATCGCCGTGTAGCCGGCGAAGTACCGCGCATTGCGCTCCACCTCGCCGTGTCGCGTGAGGTACTCGCGCGCCGCTTCCTGCAGCCATCGGCTGCGGGGGACGCCGCGACGCTTCCGGTCACTCTCGATCCCGCGCCAGAGCTCGGTGGGGAACGACGTGCTCGTGCGGGTGGTCGATGGGCGCTTCACTTCTCGAAGAGTATTACTCGGGTAATACTTGCGTGTCAACCACCCGCGCGTCTCGATCGATGAGCGCCAGCGCCATTGCGGCGACGCCGCCGAGGTACGCGTAGTACGGCTGCGTCGTCCATCGCGCGAGCAGCAGCGCGGCGAGGATGACCGCGCAGCCCGCGAACGTCGCGGCACCGAGCGTCGGCAGCCGCGCCCAGAGGTACGCTGCGAGCAGTCCGAGGGTCATGAGGATCTCGACGGCGAAGAAGAACGGGAGCCAGCCCGTGATGTCGGTGGACTGCTGCATGAGGTTCAGCAGATTCGCGCCCCACACCTCGGTGTGGAACGTGAGCGTGGCCAACTGCTGCGAGATGAACGCGCCGGGCGCCCAGAACAGGAACGGCAGCACGAAGACGGCGATCGTCGCGAGGCTGATCAGCCCGTAGCGGCGCCAGTCGCGTCCGGCGACGGCGAGGTGTCGCAGCACGAGCGGCAGGATCACGATCGCGAATTGCTTGAACGCAACGGCCCACCCGAACGCGATCGCTGAGACGACGAAGGCGATCCGCCCGGCGCGCGTGTCGCGGTCCGCGAAGGGGAGCACGGCAAGGGCGAGCACGACCATGAGCGCCGCGGAGACGTCGTTCGATCCGTCGACGGCGCGGAACGCGCCGATGCCCCAGGTGGCATAGAGCATCGCGGGCAGCGCGACGCGGTCCCACCCCGCGCGGAGCCCGACGATGCCGATCGCCGCGACCGTGAGGATGCCGGCGACCGTGTCGACGCGGGTGATGTCACCGAACAGCAGATGCGCCGGGAGATACCAGACGAGCTCGCCCGGCGGATAGACCAGCGGCGAGCCTGGCGGGATCGTCGACGTGAGCGGCATCGTGTACGGGTTGAGCCCGTGGAGCAGGTTCACGATCGCTTCCTGCGTCGCGCGCAGGACGTCGCTGCCGTCGAGGAGCGGGATGCGCGAGATGCGCTCGCTCGCGCCGATGAGGAACGCGTACCAGACGACGAACGGACCCTGGTCCCGGCCAGAGAGACTCAGGCCGAGGAGCACCGCCCCGGCGATGAGCAGGACGACGCGGTCCAGCTGCGGTGCGTTGAGGTCGATCCCGCCGACGCACCAGAACAGCCCGGCGAGGATCGCCGCGTCATTGGCCCGTGAGCGCACGAAGCCTGGCGAGGTCGCTCTCGAGGGCCTTGAGCTCCTGGCCATA
>DATCOR010000158.1:0-1680 GCA_036564585.1 Candidatus Limnocylindria bacterium
CCCCGAAGAAGGTCCGCGTATTTCGCATCGCCGGGCTCGAGGCTCACGTTCACCATCCGGACGATCGGGAAGTGCTGCCAGCCCTCGGCCCGCGCGCAGCCACCGCTGCGCTCGATGCCGAGCGCGCCGGCGGTCTCGCGGGAGCTCAGGTACCCGCTGAAGATCCCGCGCTCGACCAGCGGGGTGCGCGTCGCCGGGACGCCGTCGTCGTCCCAGCCGAACGTGCCCATGCCGCCGGGAAGGGTCGCATCGGCGGTGAGATTCACGAACGGCGACCCGTAGCGGAGGATGCCGCGATCCAGAGGCCACATGAAGGTCGTCCCGGCGAACGCGACCTCGTGCTCGAGGACACGGTCCGACTCGGTGGGATGGCCGCAGGACTCGTGGACGAGCAGCGCGAGGAACGGCTGATCGATGAGCAGCGTGGTCGGCCGCTCGACCGCGGGCTTCGCGGCGAGGATCGCCTCCGCATCGCGCGCGAACGTGTGCGCGTGCGCGAGCACGTCGAGCTCCTCGACGTACTCCCAGCCGGCCTGCCGCACGTTCCGCATGTCGCTGCGCGTCGCGGGCTTGGCCCCGGCCACCGCTGCCGTGATGTTCAGCCCCGCGCCGCACTCGACGATCTCCTGCCGTACGTCGGTGCCCTCGCTCGTCACGAGGCGCTTGCGGGTGCGGTACGACGCGACCGACACGCGCCGGAGCTTCGCGTTCGGCGTGGCCAGGATCGCGTCCGCGGCCCGGAGGAGCTCGATGCGCTCGGTCAGCGGCACGGCGAACGGATCGCGGCGCACCGGCGTGCGGTATTCGCCGCGCTGCGGCTCAGCCGGGGCCAGGATCACCTGCCGGCGCTGGACCGTCGCCGCGGCCTCGGCGCGCGCGATCGCCTGCTCGAACAGCGGGACGACGACGGACTCGCCGGCGAAGCGGTCCGATGCCGCGAAGCCCCATGAGCCCTGGTGGAGCACCCGGACCCCGACGCCGCGATCGCTGTCGCGGTCGATCCCCTCGACCTGACCGTCCTTGATGGACACTGTCTCGCTCTCGCGTTCGACGTAGCGCGCGTCGGCGTAGCTCGCTCCGCTCCGCGCAGCCCAGTGGACGGCGTTCTCGAGGCGGCTATCTTCGAGCACGCGTTCAGGCTAGACTTCTAACGAAACGGCGCGCGTTCCGGCTGAAGCGTCCGAGTCGAGCTGCTCGCGGACATCGTGTCCCTCTCATGGGATCCGGTGGTCGGGGAGAAAGATCGAGCGGGTCATTCGAACGAGTCGGGTGGAACGCGGAGCGCCTACATAACGGAGAAACCCATTGCCCGACGTCGCCCTCCTAATTGACTGGGAGAACGTCTACTACACCTTGCGGCAGCACACCGAAGGCCCGCTGCCATCCTCGCTCTCGATCCTCCAGGCGATCCTGCAGAAAGCGGCCGAGTTCGGTCCGGTCCGCGTGAAGCAGGCCATCTTCGGCTCAGAGGTGGTCTCGCAGGACGAGACCCTGCTCATGGCCCTCGAGTTCACCGGCATGGAGCCGGTGGCCGTCGCGCAGCGCATGAGCGGCCGGCTCCTCAAGGGCCGCTCCGACGCGGTCCTCATCACCCGCACGATGAAGCTCCTCTACAAGGAGCGGCCGGACATCGACGTCTGGTTCATCGTGTCCGGCGATCGCGACCTGAACGCCCTGTGC
>DATCOR010000165.1:0-5771 GCA_036564585.1 Candidatus Limnocylindria bacterium
GTCCAGCGCAATCGCGCCCGCCGGCGCGTACGCGAGGCCGTCCGTCTGGCGCTGGCGGCGCGACCAGACCCGGCGAGCGGTGCCGATCTCGTGGTGATCGTGCGCAAGGGCGCACTCACTGCCGCGGCCGCGAACGTCCGCGGCGCGGTCGAGCGTCAGCTCGACGCGGTGCTGACGTGAAGCAGGCCTTGCTGGCCGCGCTCCGGTTCTACAAGGCCCAGATCAGCCCATCGCTGCCGGCGGCCTGCCGGTACTCACCCACCTGCTCCGAGTACGCGATGGAGGCCGTCGAGCGCTACGGCGCAGGGCGCGGCTCGCTCATGGCGATCCGACGGGTGCTCTCGTGCAACCCGTTCGCGCGCGGCGGGTACGACCCCGTGCCTCAGAAGCCGTTCACGCGGCAGGCTGGCCACTAGTGCTCGACTTCCTCGCCCCGTATTGGAACTTCCTCCTGGTCCATCCGCTCATATCACTGCTCGTCGGCGCGTACGACGTGGTTCACGACTTCGGACTCGCGATCGTTCTCGTGACAATTGCGATCCGCCTCGCGCTGTATCCGCTATTCAAGATCCAGATCCGCAACCAGCGGGCGATGCAGGAACTCGCGCCGGCGATGGCCGACCTCAAGGCCAAGTACGGCACGGACAAGCAGCGCCTCAGCCAGGAGCAGATGAAGCTGTACCAGGAGCGCGGGTACAACCCGGCGATGGGCTGCCTGCCGATCCTGCTGCAGATGCCGCTTCTTCTGGCCATGTACCAGGCCTTCATCCAGACACCGCATCTGACGGGTGCAACTCTGGCCCCGGACCTCATTCCATTCATTCCGAATCCACTGGCGCCAGACCAACTGCTCGACCTCACCGCGCACTGGCTGCCCTGGATGGTGTCGTGCGCCAGCGCGGCCGTGGGGCAGGCCTGCGGCCTCGGTGCGCCGGATCCGTGGCACGTGCTGCCGATCCTCGCCGGTGCCACGCAGCTGATCTCGTCGGTCATGTTCCAGCCGATGGCCCAGCCGAAGACCGTGGACTCGCAGCAAAAGATGATGCAATCGATGCAGTACTACTTCCCGCTGATCACCGTCTTCATCGCGTGGAGCCTGCCGGCCGGCCTCGGCCTGTATTGGGTCACCACAACGCTGTTCGGCATCGTGCAGCAGTATTTCGTGAGCGGATGGGGCCAGCTGCCGCGGTTCCTCCCGTTCCTGCGGAACATCCCATCGCCCGCCGATCGCACGCTCGCGGCGCGGCAGCAGGCCGCCCTCGAGGAGGAGCGGCGCGACATGGGGACGAAAGCCGCGCTCACATCGAACGGTCCAGGCGCGCAGAACACCCGCGAGGCGCGCCGCCAGCGCAGAGCCAATAACAGCAAGAAGAAGTAGAAGCTCGCTTCGCCGCATGAGGCGAAGGGAGCGCGAGGGGGGACGCGATGCCGCTGCGTGGCGAGGAGTTCACCGGACGTACCGTCGAAGAGGCGATCGAGCGCGGATTGCTCGAGCTGGGCCGTAAGCGATCGGACGTGGATATCGAGATCCTGGAGCGCGGGAAGCCCGCGAACATGCTCGGGATGGGCGGAGTCGACGCGCGCGTGCTGCTGTCGTTCACCGAAGAGGAGCGTGCGATCGAGCCCGAGCCCGTGATCGACGAGCGCGAGGTGCCGCGCCGGCCCGATGCGGTGCGGGCCGCGGCCGAGCGTGCGGCCGATCGTGCCGCGGACGAGGCCGAGGCGGCGACGCCGCTGCTTGCGGAAGATCTGGTACTCGGCCGGACCGTACTCGTATCGCTCCTCGAGAAGATGGACGTCGAGGCGGACGTCACGGTGGACGACCGTCCAGGAATGGAAGGGCTCGAGGTCGAGGGAGCTGAGCTCGGCGCGCTCATCGGCCGGGGCGGCGAGAACCTGGTCGCACTGCAGCAGATCGTCTCCGCGATCACTTCGAAGTCCGTCGGTCACACGGTGCACGTGCCGGTGGACGTCGAGGGCTACCGCAAGCGGCGTGAAGATCAGCTGCGCGAGATCGCGCGCCGCGTCGCGAGCCGGGTGAAGACGACCGGACAGGCCGTCACGCTCGAGCCGATGCTCGCGTTCGAGCGGCGCATCGTGCACCTCGCCGTGCAGGAGCAGCCCGGCATCAAGACCGAGTCGGTCGGGATGGACCCGAACCGCCGCGTCGTGGTCAGCTCGACCGCGCCCGGCGCGCGTGGGCCGGTCGCTTTCCGTCCACCGCGGCCCGGCGGCTTCCGTAACGGTCCCAGGCCAACTGGACCGGGCGGGCCCGGCGGATTCGCGGGCCGGCGGCCCTATCCCCCGCGTCCGGGCGGCGTCCGGCCGCCCCGTCCGGGAGGCTTCGGCCCCAGCCAATAGTTCGGGGCGTCACATTCGCGCTCATTGCCACCGAAATGGGGGCGACGAGCGAACATTCCGCCGCTAATTTTTCAGGTAGTGCCGACGATCGAACGCAACTGGCACGCGGAGCGAGTCCGCAGCAATTTCCGCATCGACGCCTTCTCGGGCGTGATGGCGGGCGTCTATCTGGGCGTCATCGTCGCGTTCCTCCCGGTGGTGATCCGGCGGATGGGCGGTTCCACCGAGGACGTCGCGCTCGTCGTCGCCGGACCGTTCATCGGCCACCTGTTCTCGCCTGCCTTCGGCTACCTGCTCGCGCGCTTCCGTCCCGTCGCGATCACGGCAGTCACGGCGACGGTCTCCCGCACGCTCTTCCTGGTCGGCGTGCTCGTTGTCGCGACGCCGTTCGCGCTCGCGTTCGTGTCCGTGACCATGTGGATCATCGCCGTCGCGAACATGGCGTCGTACGCGACGCTCATGCAGGGCATCTACCCAGACAGCGAGCGTGGCTCAGCCATGGGCAAGGTCCGCATCGGCTCATCCATCGCGAGCATCGCGAGCGCGACGTTGGCCGGCATGTTCATCGACACGGTGCCGGCGACGATCGTGTTCGCGGTCGCGACCGCGATCTCGCTGCCCGGCGCGATCGCGTTCGGACGCATCCGGCACGATCCGCCGGCGATCCCGACCGTGCGGCACCGGCCCTCGCGCATCGCGCGCGACGTCTGGCGTGACCATCGGTTCCGCCGTCTGCTCCTCTCGTTCACGATCTTCGGCTTCGGCAACCTCATGAACGCCGCGCTGTACCCGATCCTGCTCGTCGACCATTTCAACGCGCCGAACAGCTTCGTCGGCTACATGACCGCGCTCCAGGCCGGCAGCGCGGTGGTCGCGTACTTCGTGTGGGGCCGGTTCATCGACCGCGGCTCGTCGCTGCGGATGACGGTGATCAACACCGCGCTCGTCCTGCTCATGCCGCTCGGCTACCTCCTCGCCCCGAGCACCGTGTTCCTGCTGCCGGTCGCGGTGATCGCAGGTATCACCAACGCGGGCGGCGACATCACGTTCTTCACGAACATCGTGCAACTGGCGCCGCGCGAGCGGGTCGGCGACTACGCGGTCGCGCAATCCTCGCTCATGGGGATACGCGGCACGATCGCGCCGTTCGCCGCGTCCGCGCTACTCACGGCATTCTCGCCGCAGGCGGTCATGGTCGGCGCCATCGGCCTGATGGTCGCCGGCCTCGTGGTCATGGACCGCGCTGTTCGCGCGGCGACCGCGCCGCCCGTTCTAGTGCTCGAGATCGCGCCCGCGTAGGACCGAACAGGCATACGAGTTAGCCTCGGGAACTCGGATGCACCGGACTCTCAGGCAGGCGACACTCGTTGGCATGAAACGATTCACCGCACTCCTCTTCGTCCTTGTGCTGGCCGCCTGCGGGACTCCCGCCGCCGCGCCCAGCGCATCGCCCAGCGTCGCGGCCGCCAGCCCGACGCCGACTTCGACCCCGACCGCGGTCACCACGACCGCGGCGCCGACGGCGACGGTCGCGGTCACCGCGGCGCCGACGTTGATCCCGCTTCCGAACACCGCGCAGATCGACACGCCGACCGGCACGGTGGTCTGGACGCTCGTCGCCGACTCGCGGCTGTTCCGCTCCACCGATCGGGGCGACACCTGGCAGGAGCGTCCGGCGCCGTCGCAGCTGCCAGTCGTCATGTCGTTCATCGATGATCACGAGGGCTGGGCCCTCGTCCCTCAAGGGACCAACGGCGTGCCTCCGCCCGCGGGCGGCGCGTGCACGGCTCCGTCGGCGACGCTGCAGCACACCTCGGACGCCGGAGCGACCTGGCAGCAGCTCGCGCCGACGGGACTCGGCACAGGTCCATGCAAGGCGACCATGCGCTTCGCCGATGCCCAGCGCGGGTTCATCGCGGCATTCGACCCGAACGGCTCGCCGCTCGTCTATCGCACTGCCGACGGCGGCCGCACGTGGTCTGCCTCGCAGCGGCTCGCGGACCCGCCGGGCTTCACGACGAAGACCGGTGGCGGGACGACGCTCAGCGTCGGCCGCATCGGGTCGTTCGGCACGACGCTGCTGGTCACGGCCTTCCCGACGAATCCGGCGACAGGCACCATCTACGTGTACCGCTCGACCGACAGCGGCGCGACCTGGACGTACGCGAGCAAGGCGCCGAATCAGACCCAGGACGTCGCGTACGTCACCGCCACGCGATGGCTGCAGATCTCGTCACCGGGTGACAGCAAAGAGACGACCGACGGTGGCGCGACCTGGCACGCGTACACCACGACCTACTCGCAGGCCGCCCCGACCTCACCGAGCATCGTCTTCGGCGACGCGCAGACGGGATACGCCACGGTCCGTGGCGCGATCCAGCGCACGACCGACGGCGGCGGTACCTGGAGTTCCATCCGAACGCCGGGGACGTTCTAGCGGAGGACGATCCCCGCGCCGGCGATCGCCGTGGCGAACCGATCGGCGATGAGGACGTAGCCGGCGTCCGACGGATGAAAGCCGTCCGCTGAGACGGTGATCGTGCTCACGAGCGGCCCTGATCCGGTGAACAGATCGACGACGGTCACGCGTCCGGGAAAGGTCGCCGCGAGTGCTGTGATCGCGGCGTTGTAGGCGGCGATGCGCGCGAGCAGCGCCGTCTGATCGGTCCCGGCATACGCCGGCACCGAGCGCAGATCGGGAACGTCGCCCACGAACATCCGCGCGGTGGTTCCCGACACGAGCGGCGCGACGACCGAACGGAGCGCCGCGGCGTAGTCCGAGCCCGAGAGGTTCGCGTTGAGATCGTTCACGGCGAGCCAGATCGTGACAAGCTGCGGCCGGGCGGAGATCGCGGCAGGGACCTGCTCTCGGGCGGCCTGCGACGCGACGGATCCGGAGACCCCGAGGTTCAGGTAATCGGTCCCCGCTGGGAGCCGAGCGGCGACGCGCGCGGGCCACGATCCGGTGCGCGGATCGGACGCGCCGACGCCGACCGTGTCCGACGCGCCGATGGCGACGTAGCGGAAGGTCGCGGCAGCTGATGTTGGGGACGCGGTCGGACCGCTCGTCGTGACGAACAGTGTGGGCGACACCGTCGCGCGGGGTTGCGCTGTCGCGATCGCCGATGGTGCCGCAGTGCACGAAACGAGTGCGAGCAACGACACGAAGATGAGCCTCGTCATCGATCGAGGGTAGCGATAGACTTTGGGTGTTCCTGAAAGGGATCACGGGGATGCGTGGTTTCGACAGGGCAGGCGAACGTATCGTCGCGAGCCGAGGAACGCCGTTCCCCCTCGTAAATCCGAACGGCGCCAGGTAACTGGCAACACCTCTTACGCAGTCGCTGCCTAGTCAGTGACCGTCCTCCCGGTCTCCGCCCCGCGGGCCGGGAAGGGCGACTTTTGCGGGG
>DATCOR010000169.1:0-3979 GCA_036564585.1 Candidatus Limnocylindria bacterium
TGCGGGCGCATCTGGTCCGACGACTACGTCCCTCTGGCCTTCGACGCGTGGGTCCGCGACCGGAAGGGACGGTTCTGGGTCGCAATCGAGGACGGACGGGTGATCGGCATCGCGAAGCTGACGCTCAGCAGCGACCGCGAGGCGTGGCTGCACGCGCTGCGGGTCGATCCCACGTACCGGCGGCGCGGCGTCGCAACGGCCCTCCTGCAGCACCGGCTCGAGCGAGCGCGGCGTCTGGGCGCACGGGTCGCGAGGCTTGACACGGCGGAGGACAACATCGCGGTGCATCGGCTCATGCGTCGCTTCGGCTTCCACCGCATCGCGCGGGTGAGCCACTATTCGGCTCAGGCTGCGACGGGTGAACGTCCGCGCCTCGCGACGCGCGTCGAGGTCGCCGCCGTCTGGAAGGTCCTGCGCGAGCAGCGCGCGATGGTCTACGAAGCCCACTTCGTCCGGAGCCTCATCCGGGATGACGTCGTCAGCGCCATCCGAGAAGATCGTTGCTACGTGATCGGTCCGCCTGGAACTGTCTTGGCCGCCGCGATCGTTCGGCAGGTCCGCGACCGCGAGCACGGCTCGCGGCTACGGGTGGAGGCGCTCGCGGGAACACCAGCCGGCCTGCCGCAGCTCCTTCGCGCGTTGCGCGCCGAGGCCAAGGCGCAGCGCCTTGCGCGTGCGGGGATCGCGGCGCCCCAGGCGCAGTGGCGCGTCGCGCGCGACGCTGGCTGGACGCGGTGGCCCGAGACCATGTTCGTGTTCGAGCGGCAGCTCTGAAGTCTCGCGCTGGCGGTCCGCGTCAGAACTGAGCGAGCAACGACCGCCAGGTACCGAGCAGCTGTCCCAGGACGACCGTACCGGTCGAGACGACCACGGCGGCGAGCAGCAGCATTCGATCCCGGTTGGTGAACGGCTGCGGGCGCGCGATCGTCCGGCATGAAGAGCGGAGCGTGGCGAAGCCACGCGCGTCCATCGCGAGCGCGAGGCGGACCCCGCGGCGGATCGCCGCGACGAGCAGCGTGAAGGACCGCTCGCGGAACGACGCAGCCCGGTGCAGGAAGCCGCCGCCGTCGTCGATGCCGCGGGCGCGGCGCGCGAGGCCGATGGTCTCCCATTCCGTCGCGAAGATCGGGAGGAGCCGGAACGCGGCGAGCGCGCCCACCGCGAACCGCGGCGGCGCGTGCAGGTGTTGGACGAGCGCGTCGGCCAGATCCGTCGGATCGATGGTGACGAACGCGACGATCCCCGCGAGGGCGATCGCGATGAGGCGCAGCCCCGTGGCGATCCCCGCGATGAGCGACGGGCCGCCGCTGCCGAACACGCCGTTCACGACGGACGCGCCGATCGCCGCGACCAGCAGCGGGGCGCTTCGGCCGAGCAGTGCCCGCGGTGGGATCCCCGACAGCCACACCGCGGCCGCGATGCCGCCGAGCAGCACGAGCGGCGTGACGGGATCGACGGACAGGAACAGGACGAGCATGACGATCGCGGCCGCGCCGAGCTTCGCGAGCGGGTTCGCGCCGGCGAGGGCCGCGCGCGGATCGGGTCGGAGCGGGGCCAGCAGCATCACGCCGCTCGCCCCGCCTCGAGGCGCAGCTCGCGATCGGCGAGCGCCCGCACGAGCGCGCGATCGTGCGTCGCGAAGACGATGCCTCGGCCGGCGTCGCGCGCGTCGCGGAGCAGCACGACGAGCTCCGCGTACGTTGCCCGATCCTGGCCGAAGGTCGGCTCGTCGAGCACGAGCAGCGGCGGATCCGTCGCGAGCGCCGTCGCGACCGAGAGCCTGCGCTGCTCGCCGCCGGAAAGCGTGAACGGATTCGCCGCGGCGAGCGGCGCGAGCCGCAAGCGCGCGAGCAGCTCCGCTGCGCGGGCCTGGGCCGCGTCGCGGCTCACGCCGGTGCGCAACGGTCCGACCATCAGCTCGTCATCGGACCGTCCGCGCACGAACTGATGCTCGGGATCCTGGAACACCGTGCCGACCCGCCGGACGAGGGCCGTGGCGGGAAGCCGCGCCAGGGCCGCGCCGTCCGCGCCGGCGACGCTCCCACGGACCGGACGGAGCAGGCCCGCGAGCAGCAGGGCGAGCGTCGATTTTCCCGAGCCGTTGCGGCCGGTGAGCGCGACCGCCTCGCCGGCGCGGACCTCGAGATCGACCCCGTCCAGCGCGAGGCCGTCGCTCGCCGGGTAGCCGAACGCGGCGTCGCGCGCGGTCACGAGCGCGGCACCCGGAGCCGCGGATCGGTCCACGCTCGCGATCGCGACCTCGGAGACCGGGGCGAGCTCGACGACCCGGTCGACGAGCGGTCGCGCCTCCGCGATGTCGTGATCGACGAGGACGATGGTGCGGCCCTGCCGGCGTGCCTGGGCGATGAGGCCGCGCACGAGCCGCGCGCCATCGGCATCGAGATTCGCGGTCGGCTCGTCGAGGAGCAGGATGTCCGCCCCGAGAGCGAACACGCCGGCGAACGCGAGGCGCTGCTTCTCGCCGCCCGATAGCGCGCCGGTCGGATGATCGTCCGAGTAGGGAAAGCCGACGCCCGCGAGCGCCGCGTGCACCGCGGGCCAGATCCGCGCAGTCGGGACGCACAGATTCTCGAGCCCGAACGCGACGTCGTCGCCCGCGCGGGCCATGACCAGCGAGGTCTCCGGATCCTGGAACACGATGCCGGTCCGGCCGGTCACGGTGAGCGTGCCCTCGGACGCGCCGCCCCCGCTCCGATCGAGCAATCCCGCGATGCCGAGCAGCACGGTGCTCTTGCCCGAGCCGGAGGGACCGGCCAGCAACACGGACTCACCGGCCTCGACGCGAAGGTCCAGCCGGCTGACTGCCCACGCGGCGCGGCCAGGATGGCGCCAGCCCCAGCCGCGGAGCCCGATGGCGTCAGCCATCAAGCAACGACCGGCTCAGATCCGGCTCTGCGTCCGTCCCGATGGGAACGACGCGAGGACGCCGGTCTGGGCGAGCGACCACACGAGGTAGTACGAGCCGAGGCCCGCGATGAGCGCGGCGGACACCAGATAGAACGGAACGAAGACCGCCCAACCGCCGAGGCCGAGGTCGGGGTAGTAGACGATCATGTCGTGCACCCAGGCCGCCGCGGCGCTCGCGAGGCCGGCCAGGGCAGCCACCGGAAGGCTCCAGTTCTGGTACCGGAAGAGGAGGAACACGAGCTCCGCGCCAGCGCCCTGGACGACCCCCGATACGACCGTATCGAGCCCCCACTGCGAGCCGATGAGCGCGGCCACGATGGCCGCGAGCAGCTCGCAGAACAGGGCGGCGCCGGGCTTCCGGATGACCAGCCCGCCGAGGACCGCGGGGATGAGCCAGACACCGGAGATGAGGTACTGGGCGGCCGGCAGGGCCACGAAGGCCGGCGAGGTCGCCGCCCAGAGGGCGTTCCAGGCCCAGAACACGACCCCGAAGGCGACGGCGATGACGGCGGCCACGACGATGTCGACGGTGCGCCAGGTGGGCGGAGAGGATGCGCGAAGATCGGCCATTGGTCCCGACTCCCTACGCTGATATGACTCAGGTCAGGTTCGAGGGTCTGCGCTTTCGCGCACTCTCAGCGCCGTTCGGCGCTCCCCTGTCGTATGAATCTGCGGTCATCCTACCCTTTCTGGGGGGGCGGACCAGCCGCGCTGAACCGGCCCGGGTACCGTTTCTCCTGCGGTGGGGCAGCTTCCTAACAGCCGGACCGAGGACGTCGTTAGTTCCGCTGAGCGGGAAGAGGACGCCGCACTCGCTCGGCGCGCCGGTTCCGGCGAGGCCGAGGCCTTCGGAGTCCTCTACGACCGCTACGTGGATGCCGTGTACCGGTACGTGTTCTACCGGGTACGGAATGAGGCAGAGGCGGAAGACGTGACGAGCGACGTGTTCATGAGGGCCCTTCGGGCGATCCCGAAGTACGAGCCGCGCCAGGCATTCCTGGCCTGGCTGTACCGGATCGCGCGCAACGCCGTCATCGACCGCAGCCGCCGC
>DATCOR010000168.1:0-7259 GCA_036564585.1 Candidatus Limnocylindria bacterium
GCGCCGCGACGCACAACACCGTGTGCTCGATGGGCGGGCTCTCGATCCCGCCGGTCGACCGCTACATCGCGGGCTACCAGGACGCGGTGAAGACCGTCAGCCCGACCACGAAGATCCTCAATGGGTACAGCCAGGACTTCGTCGACCAGCAGAAGGGCATCGAGGTCGGCAAGAGCCACATCGCGCAGGGCTGCGACATCCTGTTCCAGGTGGCCGGCGGCAGCGGCCTCGGCTACATCCAGGCGGCCAAAGCCGCAGGGGTCTACGCGATCGGCGTGGATGCCGACCAGGCCGCGGTCGCGCCCGGCACCGTGATCACGAGCGCGCTCAAGAAGGTGGACCTGGCCGTCTTCCAGACGATCCGGGCGGTCCGCCTCGGCACCTACAAGGCCGGCGACAACTCGTTCAACGCGACGAACGACGGCATCGGCTTCGGGGCGCTCGACAAGGTCGTCCCGGACGACGCGAAGGCCGCCGCGACCCAGGCGCTCGCGGACATCAAGTCGGGAAAGATCACCCCGAAGGACACCGTCCAGGTCAAGTGACCTGGTGACCCAGCTGCAGGGACCGACGACGACGGGGCCGGGCACAGAACGCCCGGCCCCGTCCGTTCGTCAGCTCACCTTCCAGTGGGCCGGGGGTCCGGCGATCCCGCTCCTCTCGGTCGCGATCGCGCTCCTCCTCGGCGCGGTCTTCGTCCTGCTCAGCGGCAACGACCCCGTGAAGGGCTACGTCGCGCTCTTCCAGGGCGCGTTCGGAACGCCGTACGACATCACCGAGACGATCGTCGCGGCGATCCCGCTCGTGCTCACCGGCCTCGCGGTCGCGGTCGCATTCCGGACCGGCCTGTTCAACATCGGCGCTCAGGGCCAGCTCCTCGTCGGCGCGCTCGCCGCCGGGTGGGCCGGCTCGCAGTGGGCGTCGCTGCCTGGCTTCCTGCTCATGCCGATCGTCATCGTGTTCGGCATCGCCGGCGGCGCGTTCTACGGCGGCATCGTCGGGCTGCTCAAGGCCCTGCGCGGAGTCAACGAGGTGATCACGACCATCATGCTCAACTACACGATCGTCTTCGTGATGCACTGGCTCCTGCAGCAGGGGCCGATGACGGCGCAGAACGCGCTCGGTACGCCGGCCTCGACGCCGATCGGCGCCGGCGCCCGCCTTCCCGTCATTATCCCGAACGAGCTCGTGCTGTTCAGCCGGCTGCACGCGGGCGTGCTCCTCGCGGCGGCTGCGGTCGTGGTGTTCTGGTTCCTGCTCTGGCGCACGCCACTCGGCTATCGGCTGCGCGCGGTGGGCCTGGGCGCGCGCGCCGCGGCACAGGCCGGCATCGATCCGGCGCGGCACATGATCCTCGTCATGGCGATCGCCGGGGGCTTCGCCGGACTGGGCGGGATGATCGAGGTGAGCGGCATCTTTGGCCGTGTGTACGACGGCTTCTCGTCGAGCTACGGCTTCGACGCGATCGCGGTCGCCCTCCTTGGGAAGAACTCGCCGCTCGGCATCGTGCTCGCGGCCCTCCTCTTCGGCGCGTTCGTCCACGGCGGCGCGTACATGCAGTCGCACGCCGGCATCTCGTCGAACCTGGTCGCGATCATCCAGGCGTTCGTGCTGTTCGTCATCGCGGCGGAGGGCCTCGTCCGCTCGCTCACCCGGCGCCCCGGCCGCGCGCGCAGGCCGGTCGAGGCGATCGCGTGACCTTGGAGATGCTCATCGGCGCGGCCGTCGCGGCAGCGACCCTGCGCCTGGCCGCGCCGATCGCGCTCGCCGCGCTCGGCGGGGTCGTCACCGAACGGAGCGGCGTCACGAACATCGCGCTCGAGGCGTCGATGCTCGTCGGCGCATTCTTCGGCGTGGTCGCGGCGGACCGCACGCAGAACATCTGGATCGCGCTCGGGGTGGCGGTACTCGCTGGCATTCTGGTCGCCCTGCTCCACGCCTACGCGTCCATCACCCTGCGCAGCGACCAGATCGTCTCCGGCATGGCGCTGAACATCCTGGCCCTCGGGCTCACGACGTACCTCGACTTCCAGCTGTACGGGCACACCGGGACGCCGGCCGACCTACCTGGGCTGCCAGATCTGCGGCTCGGCTTCCTCGATGGCGTCCCCTACCTCGGCGACGCCATCGGCAGCCAGAACAGCATGGTGTGGGTCATGCTCGTGCTCGTCGTCCTGCTCCAGATCTTTCTGTTCCGGACGATCGCCGGGCTGCGGCTCCGCGCCGTGGGCGAGCATCCCCGCGCGGCGGAGACGGTGGGCATCGACGTGCGGCGCATCCGCTACGCCGCCGTGCTCGCGAGCGGTGCCCTCGCCGCGCTCGGTGGGGCGTACCTCTCCCTCGGCGTCGCGCACTCGTTCACCGACGGCATGACCGGGGGGCGCGGATTCATCGGCCTCGCGGCCATGATCTTCGGCCGCTGGACGCCCGTCGGCGCGCTCGCGGCCGCGCTCATCTTCGGCTACGGCAACGCGCTCTCGACCTCACTGCAGGGCGCGGTCATCGGCGACACGAAGGTGCCGGTCCAGCTGCTCAGCACCCTGCCGTACATCCTCACGATCCTCGCGGTCGCGGGCTTCGTCGGCCGCTCGCGCCCGCCGGCCGCCGACGGCGTGCCGTACGAGACCGAGGGACACGCGTGAGCGATCAGCTCGTCCCGCACGTCGAGATGCGCGGCATCGTGAAGCGCTTCGGCGACTTCACCGCGCTGCACGGCGTCGACCTCGTCGTGGGCGAGCACGAGATCCACGCCCTCCTCGGCGAGAACGGGGCGGGCAAGTCGACCCTCATGAACATCCTCTATGGCCTGTACCGGCCCGATGCCGGCACGATCAGGCTGCGCGGAGAGGTGGCCCACATCCGCTCGCCGCGCGACGCCATCGCGCAGGGGATCGGCATGATCCACCAGCACTTCATGCTCGTCCCGCCACTCACCGTGGCCGAGAACGTGGTGCTCGGCGACGAGCGCTCCGGTCCGCTGCTGAGCGAGCGCGCGCTCGCGGCGCGGGTGCGCGAGCTCGAGGCGCGGTTCCACATCGGCGTGGACCCCGATGCGAAGGTCCAGGACCTTCCGCTCGGGCTGCAGCAGCGCGTCGAGATCCTCAAGGTGCTCTACCGGGGCAGCGAGCTCCTCATCTTCGACGAGCCGACGGCCGTGCTCACGCCGCAGGAGGTGGACGAGCTCTTCGCGATCGTCCGCACGCTCCGCGACGAGGGGAAGCTGGTCATCTTCATCACCCACAAGCTGCGCGAGGTCTTCGCGGTCACGGACCGCATCACCGTGCTCCGCGGGGGCCGCAACGCCGGCGAGCTGGTGACGAAGGGGACATCGGCCCCCGAGATCGCGCGGCTCATGGTCGGTCGCGAGCTGCGCCCGGTGCAGGCCCGTACACCCCTCACATCGACCGGTCCGGTGCTCGAGATCCGGGGTCTGGAGGCTCGGAGCGATCGCGGGGCGACCGCGCTCCAGGGCGTGGACCTCACGGTGAACGCGGGCGAGATCCTCGGGGTCGCCGGCGTCGGCGGCAACGGCCAGAGCGAGCTCGCCGAGTGCGTCCTCGGTCTTCGCGAACCGACGGCCGGATCGATCGTCATCGGCGGCACGGACATCGCCCACGATGACCCGAAGCGCACCCGCGAGCGGGGCGTCGCCTACGTGCCGGAAGACCGCCGGGTCGAGGGACTCGTGCTCGCGTTCACCGTGGCCGACAACTTCATCCTCGGCAAGCAGGACCGGCCGCCGTTCAGCGTCCGCGGGGTGCTCGATGCGGACGCCATCCGGGCCAACGGTGACCGGCTGGCGAAGGAATTCGACGTGCGGCCGCCGAACGCGCGCGCGATCGTCGGCAACCTGTCGGGCGGCAACCAGCAGAAGGTCGTGCTCGGCCGCGAGCTCTCCGAGCAGCCGAAGCTCATCGTGATCAGCCAGCCGACCCGCGGACTCGACATCGGCTCGACCGAGTACGTGTGGGAGCGGCTGCTCGAGCAACGAGGCCGCGGCTGCGCCGTCCTGCTCATCTCGAGCGAGCTCGACGAGATCCGAGCGCTGTCCGACCGGATCGCGGTCATGTTCGAGGGCCGGCTGGTCGCCACATTGGCGGCCGCCGAGGCCACCGAGGAGCGGCTCGGGCTTCTAATGGCGGGCCACGCCGACGCTCTTGCCTAGGACGGCCCCGGCTTTCCGCCACGTCGACGCCGCACGGCGCCGCGAAGCCACGCGCGAATACGCTCCTGTTCTTGGTCGGACACTTCGAGCATTTCGATACGGTCGACAAGCGTTCGCGCGTCGAGCAGGCCGGCATTCAGGAGGGCTGTCGCAAAGGCGTAGTCCTTCGGCCGGCCAGCGACCATCTTCGAGATCGCGCAGTCATGAGGCTCCAGGCACAGCCCGCGACCAGGCCGGGTGCGCTCGGTGTCGAAGACGATCAGACGCTCTCTCCACCACCCGTGAGGCAACACCGCGGTCCTCAAGCTCACGCCTTGCGCGTATATCCCGAACGTCTCATGGAAGCGCGAGCCCTCGCCGAGAGCCCCATCGATGCGATCGGACTTTTGCTCGTCGCCGTCCAGCGCCGAAACGTCCACCTCGATCGACCGGAGTGCTTCGATCGGTAGCTGTTCCTCGTCCCAGGAACCAAGTACCGACTGGCTCCCGATGATCAACAGGTCTCGCTCCGCGATGATCTGAGAGGCAGCACGGAGGATGTGCTCGAGCTGCTCACGGGTCACGTAGCCGTTCGACTCCAGTACCTCGCGAATGACTCAAGCACCTCTCGACGTTCCCTCTCGGGCAACACCCCGGGGAACGGGGAGTTCTGTCGAAGGTCCGCCGCGTCCGGCGCGGAGGACGTCAGGGTCTCCATCACCGCTTCAGGACCTTCGTCGAGGATCCCCTGCCACTCCTTGAGCCACGGCGCTGCGCTGCTGCCCGCGTGGATCTCAGAAAAGCGCTCGAGGTTCTTGCGCGCGCGCTCGAGCACGCGCTCGGGGTCACGAGCGAGACGTGCCGCGACCGCGCGGTTCAACCACAACGAGCGCAACTCCTCGCGCGTCGATCCGCGGCGCGGACGAGCCAGTGCCTCCACCTCGCTACGGAGCAACCGCCGGTGGACCGGCGTCCGCCGACAGCTAAGCCTCCCCCGTTCACAAAGATCGACGACGTGCTGGCGAGAGCTGCCCAGGAGCCGTGCGGCTTCTCCGGTGGTGATCAGATCGGGTTCCGAGTCGATATCCATCGTTCGACAAGCCTATCTCCGAAACGCAAGAAACACAACGAGCCGGCAGGGATTCCCGCATGTTCCGGCGCTTCCGTACCGCCGGGCGCCGGCACGAATCGGGTCTGACTTGACCGCGTTCCGGCCTGTTGCTAGGGTTTCCGCGTTCTGGTCAGACCACCTGACCAATTTGGTTTCGGGAGGCGACCCTGGCCGTCATCGAGCCCGTCCGACGCAGCCGGCTGTACCAGGACATCGTCAGCCAGATCCAGTCGCTCTTCGACAAGGGCGAGCTGCGTCCGGGTGACCAGCTCCCGCCCGAGCGGGCCCTCGCGGAGCAGTTCCAGGTCTCGCGCGCGTCCGTCCGCGAGGCGCTGCGCTCGCTCGAGCTCCTCGGCGTGGTCGAGACCCGCGCCGGCGGCGGCACGTTCGTCCGGCGCACCGGCCCCGAGGACCTCGCCCGGCCGCTCTCGAACCTGATCGCGCGCGGGCACACCCTCACCGACGTCATCGAGGTCCGCGGGCTCATCGAGCCGGCGATCGCGGCATCGGCCGCGCGCCGGATCCGCCCGGACGAGCTGGCCGAGCTGCGCACGATCCTGGAACAGCAGGCCGACCGGGTCGCCGCGGGCGAGTCGTACGCCGAAGAGGACACGCGGTTCCACGAGCTCATCGGCCAGGCCGCGCGCAACGAGCTTCTCGTCACGATGCTCGGCGTCATCTGGGACGTGCTGCGCAGCTCGCGCGAGCAGTGGCTCCAGACCAACCAGCGCGCGCATTCCTCGGTCGACGCGCATCAGCGGATCCTGGCGGCGCTCGAGACACATGATGCGGATGCCGCGCGCGCGGCGGCGGCCGACCATATCCGTGCGGTCGGTGAGGGGATCCTCAAGCTCATCGCGGACAAGCAGGACCCGAAAGTCACCACAGCCAGCGGGAGGGCATCATGAGCGACACCGTCAAGACGGATCCCACCGGGATCACCATCGAGATCGTCTATCGCGGCATCTTCCAGAAGACCCTGGCCCAGCGCATCTGCCGCTCGGTCGTCCTCGCGGCCCGGAAGCGCGGCTACACCGGGACCGCGTTCGGTCGGTACGGCGACTCGCCCGAGCGCAACGGCGTCCCCGCGAAGTACTTCGCGGTCGTCGCGATCAACGACCTCGAGCTCGAGGCCTCGATGGCCAAATACGAGCCGAGCGTCGTCGACATCGCCGTGGCGGTCGACGACACGCTCGTGAAGGGCGTCGAGTCGTGGGCGTGGTACGGGCGGCAGCCGATCTGGAAGCCAGTCCATGAGGGCGGCGCCGTCCTCGTGACGTCGGACAAGACGCCCGATGCGGTGCTCGCGCAGACCGACACCGCCGAGCGGCCCTACCTCATGGGCATCGTGCCGGGGCTCGCATCGTTCGCGGGGCTCTGGGTGTTCAAGGATGATCACACCGACTACCGCGTCCTCGGCGCGCTCGCGAAGGTCGTCCCGCAATGGGTGCGGATCGAGGATGTGAAGGCGCTCATCCAGGAGCAGACGAAGGACGGCAGCGCCGTCGCGTCGGCCCAGGATGGCTACGAGCGCACGAAGCTGCGGCAGGTGAAGGTCGGCGAGGGCACGAGCGGCCACGAGGTCCTGCAATTCGACAAGCCCGGCTGGACCACGATGCGGCCGGGGGTCATCGTCGACGCGCGCAAGCCCGGCGAGCGCAATCCGTACTACAAGAAGTACGGCGCCCGCACCCTCCGTCCGGTCGTGAACTTCGACACGTGCATCAAGTGCACGATGTGCTGGCTCGACTGCCCCGACGAATGCTTCGAGGTCACGCCCGAGGGCCACTACGAGGTCGTCTACGAAGCCTGCATCGGGTGTGGGATCTGCGCGCAGGTCTGCCCGGTGAAGGACTGCATCGTCATGGTCGACGAGCTGAAGTTCGAGGACAACGACGACAAGTGGCAGCTCTGGAAGACCGACCACGACGCGTACAACCGCTGGTTCGAGCAGAAGAGCGGCGTGTCGGCCGACCCGAAGAAGGTCGCCGTCGCGTCGAGCCG
>DATCOR010000253.1:0-7082 GCA_036564585.1 Candidatus Limnocylindria bacterium
GAGGACCGCCGGCTACCCCCGCTCGCGACCGTCACGATCGCCGTCGACGGGAACGTGAAGGTCGCGATCCGGCGCGGGGACGCGGTCGGACAAGCGGTCAACCTCGCGCGGCGGCTCGCGAACGAGCCCGCGAACAAGATGACCCCGTCGATCGTCGCACAGGAGGCCCGCGCCGTCGCGAAGGACGCCGGCCTCGACATCGAGGTGCTCGACCGCAAGAAGTGCGAGAGCCTCGGGATGTTCAGCTACCTGTCGGTCGCGCAGGGCAGCCACCAGCCGCCGCAGTTCATCGTGCTCCGGTACCGGGGCCGCGGCGGGAAGGGCTACGACCTCGGGATGGTCGGCAAGGGCATCACCTTCGACTCCGGCGGTATCTCGATCAAGCCCGCCGAGGGCATGCATCACATGAAGGCCGACATGACCGGCGCCGCGTCGGTCATCGCGGCGATGGGTGCCATCGGCGCGCTCAAGCCGAAGGTGAACGTGATCGCGATCGCGCCCTGCACCGAGAACCTGCCGGGCGGCGGCGCGACGAAGCCCGGAGACGTGTTCACGAGCATGAGCGGGAAGACCGTCGAGGTGATCAACACCGACGCCGAGGGCCGGCTCGTCCTCATCGACGGGATCACCTACGCCCAGCGCGAAGGCGCGACCCGGGTCGTCGATGTCGCGACGTTGACCGGCGCGATCGCGATCGCGCTCGGCAACCACTTCAGCGGCCTGTTCGGAAAACCGGACACCTTCGTCGAGGAGGTCCGCCGGGTCGGCGGCGAGGCAGGGGATCGCCTCTGGCCGATGCCGCTCACCGACGAATATCGCAACGAGATCAAGAGCGACATCGCCGACATCACCAACAGCGCCGGCCGCGAGGGCGGCGCGATCAAGGCCGCGGCGTTCCTCGATGCGGCCGTGGAGGGCGGCACCGAGTGGGCCCACCTCGACATCGCGGGGACGTTCTGGAGCGACCGGGACCGGTCGCACGCGCCGAAGGGCCCCCAAGGCCCCTCGGTCCGGACGCTCGTCGCGCTCGCGGAGCACTACGCCCGCACGTAGGCCCGCGGCTGCTGCGGATCGGCCCGCAGCCTGCCGCGGAATAGGATAGAACGGATGAGCGAATCCGTTCTCGTCGTCGGCGCGGGGCTCGCGGGATCCGAGGCCGCGTGGCAGCTCGCGCGCCGCGGCATCGGGGTCGAGCTCCAGGAGATGCGGCCGGCGAAGTCCACGCCCGCGCACCGGACCGCTCGGGCGGCCGAGCTCGTCTGCACCAACTCGTTCAAGTCGGACGCGCCGGAGATCGCCGCCGGGCTCCTGAAGGAGGAGCTGCGGCAGCTCGGATCGCTCGTTCTTTCTGCCGCCGATGGCGCCCGGGTGCCGTCGGGCCAGGACCTCAGCGTCGACCGCGACGCGTTCGCCGCCACGGTCGAGGCTGGACTCGTCGAAGCCGGCGTGCGCCGGACCGCCGGCGAGCTGGTGGCCATCGACCCCGAGCGCACGACGGTCGTCGCCACCGGCCCGCTCACCTCGCCCGACCTCGCGGCCGCGCTCGAACGGCTCACCGGCCAGGAGCACCTGCATTTCTTCGATGCCGCCGCGCCGATCGTGGTGGGGGAGTCGATCGATCAGACCGCGCTCTTCCGCGCCTCCCGCTACGGCAAGGGTGGCGACGCATATCTCAACATCCCGCTCGACCGCGCCCAGTACGAAACGTTCGTCGCCGGCCTCGTCGCCGCCGAGAAGGTCGAGCTCCGGGACTTCGAGAAGACGATGTGGTTCGAGGCCTGCCTCCCGGTCGAGGAGATCGCGCGCCGCGGTCCGGAGAGCCTGCGATTCGGCCCGCTGAAGCCGCTCGGGCTCACCGATCCCCGCACCGGGAAACGCCCGTACGCGGTCGTCCAGCTGCGGCCCGACGATGCCGCGAGCGATCTCTACAACCTGGTCGGGTTCCAGACGAACCTGCGCTGGCCCGAGCAGCGGCGCCTGTTCCGCTCCCTGCCCGGGCTCGCGGGCGCCGAGTTCGCGCGGCTCGGGGTCATGCACCGCAACACCTACGTGAACTCGCCGGCGCTCCTGCTGCCCAGCCACCGCCTTCGGTCGACGTCGCGCACGTACCTCGCCGGGCAGCTCGTCGGCGTCGAGGGCTACCTCGAGTCGGCGATGAGCGGCCTGGTCGCCGCGCTGAACGTCGCTGCGGCCCTGGCTGACGAGGACGAGGTCGTGTTCCCGGGGGACACCGCCATCGGGTCGCTGGTCCGGTACGTCACGACGCCGCAGCGCGAGTTCGCGCCGATGAATGCGACCTGGGGCCTGTTCCCGCGCCTCGAGGACGCCCTGCAGCGCACCGACCGGCGGTCGCGCGCTCGCAGTCACCTCGCCCAGGCTCGCGTCTCGTACGCCCGCTTCCTCGCCTCGCGACCGGATTTGGTTGCGTCGGTCGGGGCCATGGCTCTCGCCCCGGTCCCGTGACCGAGCAACTCAGCTTCGGGCTGGGCGAGGAGCGGCCCGACATCCTCGCCCGGCTGACCATCGAGCAGCGGGCGGCGGTGGAGCATGGTGAGGGTCCGCTGCTCATCGTCGCCGGTGCCGGCACGGGCAAGACCCATGTGCTCACCGCGCGGATCGTCCAGCTCATCGCTTCGGGACGCGCGAAACCGCACGAGATCCTGGCCCTCACGTTCACGGAGAAGGCCGCCGCGACGATGCAGGAGCGGGTCGACCTGTACACGCCACTCGGCCTCAACGATGCGGCGATCCGGACCTTTCATTCCTTCGGTGACGAGGTCTTCCGCGAGTTCGCCCTCGAGCTCGGTCGGGCGGGGGAGCTGCGGGTGCTCTCGCCGGCGGAGCAGGTCATCTTCGTCCGCGAGCACCTGTTCTCCGACCTTCCGCTCAAGCGATACCGGCCGGCCGGCGATCCGGTCCGGCATGTCCGGGCGCTGCTCGATCTCTTCGGTCGGGCGCGGGACGACGACATCTCGCCCGACGAGTACGTCGCCTTCGCGGCG
Source organism: Candidatus Limnocylindria bacterium (assembly GCA_036564585.1). Taxonomy (GTDB): domain Bacteria; phylum Chloroflexota; class Limnocylindria; order P2-11E; family P2-11E; genus UBA4735. The sequence goes on from DATCOR010000253.1 coordinate 3,003, forward strand.
AAGATGGCCGCGGATGCGAACGACGACGCATCGCGCGACGAGGCCGAGGCCCAGGCGGAGCTCGCGGCGACGTACGCCGCGTACACCGCATTGAAGGAGCGCGCTGGGGTGATCGACTTCGGCGATCAGATCGCACTCTCGCTCCGGGTCCTGCGCGACCACCCCGGCGCCGCGCGGCGGCTTGCCGAGCGCTACCGGTATGTGCTGGTCGACGAGTTCCAGGACACCAACGACGCGCAGTTCAAGCTGATCGAGCGGCTCGTCGCGCCGCATCGGAACCTCACCGTGGTCGGCGACGACGATCAATCGATCTTCGCCTGGCGCGGCGCGACCCTCTCGAACTTCGATGCCTTCCGCGCGGCGTACCCGGACGCGAAGGTCGTGACCCTGGTCGAGAATCGCCGATCCGGGCAGGGACTGCTGGACGCGGCCTATTCGCTCATCACCAAGAATCCGGACCGGCTCGAGGAGCGCCTCGGGATCGACAAGAAGCTCCAGGGCCGTCCGGCCACCGACGCCGTGGAGGTCGATCACCTGCAGTTCGCGAGCGGCGCCGAGGAGGCCGAGGCGGTGGCCGATCGGATCGCCGACTCCGCCACCCGGACCGGCCGGCCGCTCGGCGATTTCGCGGTCCTCGTCCGCAACAACTCCGATGCGACGCGGGTGCTCAACTCGCTCGCGCGGCGTGGCCTGCCCGCGCACTTCTCCGGGGGCGGGCAGCTGTACGACCGGGAGGAGATCCGCCTCTTGATCTCATTCCTCACAGCCGTCGCGGCCCCGTCGGACTCGCCGCACGTGTACTTCCTGGCCACGTCGTCGCTGTACGCGTTCCCGCCCGGGGAGCTCGCCAAGCTGGCGGAGGCCCAGAGCCGGCGGCAGCGGCCGCTGCGCGAGCTCTTCGATGAGGTCGCTCGCGAAGAGGCGACGGGCTTTACCGAGGCTGCGGTGACCGCTGCGCAGAAGCTCGTCGGCGATCTGGAGCTCTACGCGGGACGCTCGGCCGAGCTCACGACCGCGGAGCTGCTCTTCGACTTCCTCGAGCGGTCGAAGCTGCTGGATCGCTACCGCGACCCGGACTCCGCTTTGGCCGAGGAGCAGGGTCGCAACGTCGCGAAGTTCCTTCGGCTCGTTCAGAGCGCGGGCAAGGCGCTCCCGTCGGACCGTGCGGCGTTCGTGGTCCCGCACCTCCAGCTCCTCCGCGAGGCCGGCGACGATCCAGCGGCCGCCGACTTCGAGCAATCCGAGACCGCGGTGAACGTGCTCTCGATCCACAAGGCGAAGGGCCTGGAGTTCGGGATCGTCTACCTCGTGGTCGCGACCGAGGAGCGCCTGCCGGGCAGCCTGCGGCTGCCCGACCTGCGGATGCCGGAGGGCCTCGCCCGGACGCCCCAGAGCGATCGCGATCGGCACGTGGCCGAGGAGCGGCGGCTCGCGTATGTCGCGATGACCCGGGCCAAGGAGGCGTTCTTCTTCACCAGCGCGACCGACTACGGCGGCACGCGCGGCCACCGGCCGAGCCGATTCATCGGCGAGGCGCTCGGGCGGCGACCGGCGGCGAAGAGCGTTCGGCTCGCCGCGTACGACGAGCTCCAACGCTTCGCCGCGCCGCCTGCCGAGGTCGACAGTCCGTTGCCGCGACTGGGAGCGGACAACGTCTTGACCGTGTCGTACACCGAGATCGACGACTACCGGCGCTGCCCGCTGCGCTACCGGTTCGCCCACGTCCTGCGGATCCCGGTCCTGCCGACGCCCCCGATGGTCTACGGGAACGCCCTCCATCGGGCCGTCGCCGATTTCCTGCGCCGTAAGCGCGAGGGTGAGAAGCCGACCCTCGCCCAGCTCGAGGCCACGTTCCGCTCGTCGTGGGTGGGTGGCGGATTCATCTCGCCCGACCACGAGAGCGAGCGCTTCGAAGCCGGGCTCACGGCGCTCCGTCGGTTCTTCAGCGACGAGAACGGAAAGCCTCCGCCGGACCTGGTCGAGCAGCGCTTCTCGTTCATGCTCGGCAACGACCGGGTGGTGGGCCAGTGGGATCGGGTCGATCGGACGGCCGCCGGTGCCGAGGTCGCGGACTACAAGTCCAGCGTCCTCGATGGGGAGGAGGACACGCCGCAGCGGCGCGCCGCGAAGAACATGCAGCTTCCCGTGTACGCCCTCGCCTACCAGAAGACCTTCGGCGAGCTGCCCGCGAAGACCTCGTTGATCTTCCTCGAATCCGGCCAGCGCGGCGAGGTGAAACCGACGCCCGATGCGATGGGCGCCATCAGCGCGGTCATCAGCTCGACGGCGGCGAAGATCCGGGCTCGGCAGTTCGCCGCCGATCCGGAACGGCCCGAGGCCCGGACCTGTGGCCAGTGCCCGTACAACGCGATCTGCAGCGAGTCCTGGGCAGCCCGCCAGGTTCGTGGGATGACCGGCTAGTGCCCGGAGAGTGCACCAGACTGTCCTTGCGCACGGACAGACCAAAATAGGTAGCAGACGTCAGGAGCCATCCGGGCTGTTCCCAACCGCCACCGCATTCGGATGCGGTGGCTGCACGAACCGACCGAGGATGACCAGAGCGACGACGATCGCGCCCGCGAGGAGCACGAACACGCCCCGGTAGCTGAACCGGGGAAGGAACAGCTCCGCGGCCACCACGACCGAGGCAGGGATGGCGATCGATTCCGCTGCGGCTTTCAGTCCGGCGAAGACGCCGGTCTTCTCCGGGGGCACCAGCGCCGCGAGCAGCGGCCAGCCGGCTGCCGTCGCGGCGCCATTGCCGACCCCAGCCAGGACCACGACCGCGATGGTCTCCGGGAGTCGCTGGATGACGATGCCGCCGAACGCCGCGATCGCCAGGATGGCCCAGCCGACGACCAGGACCGGCTTGGCGCCGACGCGGTCGGCGACCTTCCCGAACCCCACGGCCGCGACGGCGGTGACCAGCAATGTGGCCGCGGCGAGAGCCAGGGCGACCTGCTCGGTCTCGCCGATGTCGACAGTGATGAACAGCGTCAGGTAGGGGAGCACCGCGCTGAAGCCGACCATGAACACGAAGATGGCCGCGAGGTAGCGCATGGCCTGACGGTGCTCGGTGAGCTCCGCGACGTAGCGGCGGAAGCCGAGCCGCGGTTCGGTCAGATCGACGATCCGGGGCTCCCGCACGCCGAAGACGGTGATCGCGAACGTGCCGACCATGAGCCCTGCCACGAGCAGGTACGACCAGGAGGGGATCCCGCCTCCCGCCGAGGCCGTCGAGATGAGCAAGAGGAACGCGACCTGGCTCGCGAGCTGGATGGCGGTGGAGACGCCCTGCAGGATGCCCCGCTCGCTCGCGGTCGTGATGTCCGCGAGGAGCGCGACGTACGGATCGGCGGCCGCGTTGAAGAAGATCGAGAACAGAAAGATCCCGATGGTCAGGCCGAGCACGTCGCGCTGGGTCGCGGCCACCACGAAGAATACGGCCGACAGGGGAATGCCCAGCGCGATGAACGGTCGCCGGCGCCCGAACCGTCCGCGGGTCCGGTCGGAGAGCGCGCCGATGGTCGGTTGGATGATCGCGCCCTCGATGCTCCGCGTGCTCGAGAGGAGGCCGGTGAGGAGGTCGCCCGCGCCTGCCGCCTTCAGGAGCTGCGGCAGCACGAAGTTGTTGAAGGCGAAGAATGCGCCGGCGCCGATCGAGCCCGCTGAATAGAGCAGGGTCTTGGTCCGGGTGAGCGGCTCCGGCATCCCGGCGACGCTAGGTGATACCGATATTGGTAGCAATCGAACACTCGTTCTGGCATTATCGTGGGCGTTGAAAGGCATTCCGAGGAAGGAGGCGACGCATGGAGATCCTCGCCGGGGCGATCGTCATCGCGACCGCCGGCGCCATCCTGGTCGCCCTCCTCGTGCGGCGCCGCCCATCGGACGTGCCCCTCGCGCTCCTTCAGCAAGGCATGCGGGCCGATGCGGCGCAGGTCCAGCAGACCCTCGCGGAGCTGCGCGCCGCGAATGCCCAGGCGCTCGCCGATATGCGCGCGGAGCTCCAGCGCTCCCTCGGCGCGACCGAGCAACAGGTGCTCACCCAAACCGGATCGACCCAGCGGACGCTCGGGG
>DATCOR010000254.1:0-6230 GCA_036564585.1 Candidatus Limnocylindria bacterium
TGCACCGGCACGCCGTCCACCTCGTCGATGCCGGCGGTGTACGCATTGGCCCAGGTCCAGTAGTCGGCGGCCGTCGTCGTGGCGACCGCGAGATCGGCGTGCGGCCGCAGGTGGGCCACGAGCTCGCGGGCGTGCGCCTCAGCGCCGCCGCTCACGTCCCCGTAGCGCTGGACGACGACAAGGACGCTCGGCCGATCGCTCAACGGGCCGTCGCCTCCACGAGCCGCTCGAGCCGCTCGTCGAACGCGGCGTACGAGCACTCGCGCTCCACGTAGGCGCGTCCGCCCGCCCCGAGCAGATCACGCTCGGCCAGAAGCGCGTCGAGCGCGGCGCCGAATCCGTTGTCGGCATAGCTCCGTCCGGCGTGGGCGCGCTCGGTCTGCCCGCTCGTGACGAGGTTCGAGCGATGCACGAGCACGGGCGTGCCGTACTGCCAGGCCTCGAACAGCACGATGCCGAGGCTCTCAAGGCGCGACGGCTGCACGAGGGCGACCGCTCCCGCGAGCGCGCCGGCCTTGTCTTCCTCGCTCACCCGCCCCAGGGCCCGCACGTCGGTGCGGTCCGGGATCGCCATGCGGACGGTCCCGGCGAGTACGAGCGTCACCTCCGGCGAGCCGCCGCGATCGCGGTGCGCGATCCATTCGGCAAGGAGCTCATCGCAGCCCTTGCCCTCGCTCACCTGGCCGAGATAGAGGACATACGGCCCGGCGATCCCGTGACGCTCGCGGAACGCCGCGACATCGGCGGCGGGCGCGTCGCCGAGCGCGTAGCCCAGCACCTCGTCCGGGACCTGCTCGTTGTGGAAGCGAGCGTGGACCATCGCGCGCTCCTCGGGCGTGAGGTAGCCGATCACGCGGGGCAGGTGGAACAGCGCGCGATACGGTGCCAGGCGCAGGGGGTACTCGTCGTGCGCGGTCGAGATGAGCGCGGCCCGCTCGGGCACGACCGGCAGACCGAGGGCCGTCGGCGCGTAGATGTACGTGTAGAAGAGGATCGCGTCGTACTCGCCGCCATGCCGATGGAGGAACTCGAGCAGCTCCGGCGCGACCGGGCCCTGATGGTCCGGCCAGGCGAGCTCGTCGCGGACATGATGGTCCTCCTCGAGGACGCGACGCTCGAACGCCTTGAACTCCGGGTCGCGACCCGCGGTCACCGCGAATCGGCGAACGAGCAGACCGTCGAGGAAGTCGTTGCCCGCGCGGTAGTACGGCGCCCAGGTCCAGTAATCGAGCGCCGTCGTCGTGGCGATCTCGACGGTGTGGCGCTGCGCGAGCCGCTGCGCCACGAGCCGCGCGTGCTGCTCCGATCCGCCGACGACCTCGGCGCCGTAACGCTGGACGACCAGCAGGAGCCGCCGGCCGGTCACCGCAGGCCGATGAGGTAGCGCATCGCGTTGCGCTCCGGCGACAGCAGCCGCCGGAGGATGCCGACCTGGCGGACGCAGCGGGCGTAGAGCTCCGGCCGCTGGATGTCGCGCATCGCGCGGGCGAGCTGCGCCGTATCGCGCGCGACGATGCCGGCGCCCTCATACAGCCGGAAGCCCGGCGTGTCCGAGAAGATGCACGGCAGGCCGGCCCAGATCGCCTGCGTCACGACCGCGCTCTGGAATACGTCCTCGTAGAACAGGACGACGCAGTCCGAGGCCACGACGTACTGGCCCATCGTCTCGTAGTCGGTGTTGAGGATCACATTCGGGTTCGTTGCCGCGACGTCCGCGACCTCCCGGAAGTAGCCGCGCTCCCACTGCGACTCGGTCCCCGACAGCACGAGCACCGCGTCGTCCGGCAGCGCCTCGATCACCTCGATGTACCGCTTGCGCTTGAAGAAGAACCCAGGCGACACGAACACGAATGTGTCCGGGGGCAGCCCGAGACGCTCGCGCAGCGCGCGCTTCGCGCTCGCATCGACCGGCAGCGCCGTGTCCTCGAGCGGCATCACGACGAGCGGCACCAGAGCGCGCTTGCGCTCGTCGCGCGTGAGCAGGCCGACCCAGAAGTTCGAGCGGTGCGAGTGGACGAGGATCCGCGCGGGCAGCCAGCCCATGAGCGCGAGGATCGCGCGATACGCGAGGAACCAGACGGCGATGCGCGCGGCCACCGACAGCGCGCGGATCCATTCGAGGTACCACGCGTAGCTCGGCCGGTAGTGGAGCGCGTGCGAGAGCTTGCGGTAGTGATGGAACTTCTCGGGCTCGATCTCGTGCATCGACACGACCGACGGGATCCCGCGCATGCGCAGGCGCGCGAGCGCGCGCACGAACGGGATGTCGCTGTAGATCCCGGCCTCATGCTCGAAGATCACCGCGTCGGTCCCCTTGGCGATGTATCGCAGCTTCTGCGCGAGGTCGGCGGCGTCGAGGTGCTTCGTGCCGACGAACGTCACGCGATGGCCGGCCGCGCGGAGGCCGTCGCAGACCGCGAGCGCGTAGTGATGGATGCCCGACCGCCGGTCGCTCGACACGATCGCGAGCTCACGAGCCCGGTAGGCCGGGAGCTCCCAGCCGGCGAGCGCGAGCGCGCGATCCAGATCGTCCGCCACGGCCTCCGGCGTGAACGCGAGCAAATGACGGTGGCCGCGGGCGATGAGGTCCTTGCGCAGCGCCGCGTCGCGCACGGTCCGCTCGAGCGCGGCCGCGACGGTGTCGGGGTCGGTGCCCGCGAGCAGGATCCCGGCATCGCCGAGCGTGTCCGGGATGGCGCCGGCGTCGCTCGCGACCACCGGGAGGCCAGCGCGCATCGCCTCCAGCAGCGGCACGCAGAACCCCTCGTGCTCGGAGAGCGTGACGAAGGCGGTGGCGCCTCGGTAGTACGCGACGAGCGCGGACATCGGCACCGTCCCGGTGAGCGTCACGGCGTCCTCGAGGCCCTCGGCCCGGATCGCCTCGCGCACCTGCCCGAGGTACGCCTCCGACATCGCGTGCGATCCGACGAGCCAAAGCCGCGCGGTCCGATCGCTCTCGCGGTACTTCGCGAACGCCGCGACGACCTTGTGCACGGCCTTCTGCGGCAGGATCTGGCCGACCGCGAGGATGTCGGTGCGCTCGTCGGAGAGCTCGCGGAGGATCGCCGGGTCGGGCGCGACGTCGAATGCGGACCAGTCGACGATGATCGGCACGACCGCGGTCCGATCGAAGCCCGCGCGCACGAGCTCCTTCTGGTTGTACAGGCTGTCCGCGATGCCGAGCTCCGACACCTTCGCGAACTCGGCGAGCTGCTCGCGGCCGATCTCCGAGTAGCGGCGGGCGTGCTCGTTCAGGCCATCGAAGAAGTGCGCGGGCGTGATGTTGTGGTAGACGACCGTCTTGCGGTGCGGCAGCTTCGCGACGTCCCAGAGCGCGTCGTTGCCCATCGAGATGTGGACCTGCAGCGACGTGCCGTCCACGGGGACCGTCTCGAGGTCGGTCCACGGCCGCACGAACTGCGCGACCTCGGGCTTGGCCTCGGCGGCGAAGAGGTCGGAGCCGACGCCGCGGGACCAGTACAGGCGCTGCAGCTCGAAACAGTCGTTGCCGACGGCGTCGCCGTACGCGAGCGTCGGGGCGAACTGGTGAGCGGTCTCGAGCCTCACAGGCCGAGCGCCTCTCGCGTCTGCAGCGCGACGCGATCGGGCTCGAACGCGTGCAGGCGCTCGCGTCCCGCCGCGACGAGCCGCTCGCGGAGCTCCGTCCGCTCGAGCACGAGGCCGACGGCCTCGGCGGCCTGCGCGAGGTCGCGGTCCTTCAACAGGACACCCGCGCCGCCGACCGTCTCCCCGACGGCCGCCGCGTCGTACGCGATGACGGGGACGCCGAATCGCATCGCCTCGAGCAGCGGCACGCCGAAACCCTCGTGCTCGGACAGCGAGACGAACGCGCTCGCCGAGCGGAAGTACGCGACGAGCTCGGCCGTGGTGACCGCGCCCGTGAACGTGACCGCGGGCTCGAGGTGGAGCGCCTTCACGAGCTCCAGCAGCCGGGCGTGGTACTGCGGCTGATCGCGATACCCGCCGACCAGGACGAGCCGGGCGTTCGGGTCGATGCACCCGCGGTAGTACGCGAGCATGCGGATGAGGTCGTCCTGGCGCTTGTGCGGCGACACCCGGCCGACGAAGAGCAGGAGCGGTCGCACGCCGTCCCAGCGCGCCATGACCGCGTCGTCCGCCGCCTGGTCGTACGCGTGCCAGTCGATGAGGATCGGCACGTGCGCCGTGCGGGCGTAGCCCGCGGCGTCGAGCTCGCGCTCGTTGTACTCGGACACGCCGATCGCGAGCTCCATGGCCGGGGCGAGCTCCGCGAGCTGCCGCCGCCCAAGGCGGGCGTAGGTCGCGGCGTGGGCGTTGATGCCGCGAAAGAACTCGGCGGGCGTGATGTTGTGGTAGACGAGGACCTTCCGCGCGCGCAGCTTCGCCAGCTGCGTGAACACCTCGTTCCCCATCGAGAAATGGAGCAGCACGAGATCGTCCGGCGAGACGTCCCGGAACAACCGGCGGTACGGCAGGACCTCGTCGGTCCCGGCCTTCGCCTCGATCGCGTACGCGTAGGCCTCGTAGCCCCAGTCCCGCAACCGCCGCTGCAGCGCGAACACGTGGTTGCTCATCGCGTCGCCCGGTGCGAGCACCGGGTGGAACTGGTGGACGCGCGTCATCGCGCGGGCGTCCAGCCGATGACCGCGTAGTCGCGATCGCCGAACAGCGTCGCGTTCAGCAGCTTCACGTTGTCGCGGATGGGTCCGGCAGGCACGCTCTCGTCGAGGCGCCTTTCGCTCGGCTGCGAGGTGCGCGTCTCGACGCGGTCGTAGCCCTCGACCTCGAGATAGAAGTGGAAGAGGTCGGGCGGGATCGGCCGGCGATGCTGCGGGTCGAGCCAGAACGTATGTGCGCCGACCGTCAGCGTGGCCGGGTTGGGCGTCACGAAGACGACCGGCGATCCGGGTACCAGGGCGCGGCGAGCCTCGCGGAGGATCGAGACGAGCTCACCGGGCTGCACGTGCTCCGCGACGTGCCGGCAATAGAGGCCGTCGATGCTCCCGTCCTCCAACGACCGCAGATGGGACAGACCGTCGGCGGTCATCGCCTCGAGGCCGCGTTCGTGCACGCCTTCGTTCATCGTCGCGTCGGGATCGACGCCATAGCCGCCGATGCGCTTGTCGCGCAGCAGCTCGAGGAACGTGCCGCGGCCACTGCCGAGATCGAGCACGCGCTTCCGTCCGCGAAAGAGCTCGACGAACGACTCGGATTGACTGCGGATGACCTCCTCGTCGCCCGAGAACCGCGCCGCGAAGTACTTGCTTTCGAGATCCGCGGCGACCTCATCCTTCTGCCAGCGCCGCCACTCGCGCTCCAGGCGGGCGAGCCGCTCGTCGAACTGCGGCGACGGCGCGTCGCGCTGGTCGATGACCGCCTGCGCCAGGAGCTGGTTGATCCGCTCCTGCCGGTCCGTGATCGCGGCGAGCCACCAGCGCACGAGCCCGATGACGACGCGGCGGCCGAGCGTGATCGCGGGGCCGACGAAGCGGCGGTGGCTCGTCGCGTCGTACGTCGCCTCCTCGGCCAGGGTGTCCTGCAGGGCCGGGAGCGGGTCACCGAGGTCCTCGCTGAACAGGGCGCGCCCGCCGGGCAGCGGCAGCTCGAGCGCCGCCCGCACGTCGTCGCCGTACGCGCCACTCGCGCGCTTGCGCTGCACGCGCTCGCGAATCTCCGCCTGGATCGCCGCCAGGTCAACCGGCCCGTCGTTCACGGCCGGAGCGTAGTCATTCGCATTCCCAGCGGTGCGGGATGCGGGCCATCCCCATCTCACGACCCGGGCCGGCGATAACACGGAAGGTGATGCCCTTTTCGAGATAGTCGTAGTAGCGGTCCTGCGGATCGGTGATCCCGACGTCCGCGTCGAACCCGCCCGGCAGAAGGGCCAGCGACGGCATCGCGAAGCGCACGATGCCCTCGGCCCTGGGCGGCACGGTGATCTCGTCGCTCGCGGTGTTCGTGCAGTACGCGGAGATCCCGTCGTCGCGGTAGATGCAGACGCCGAAGACTGCGTCGGCGACGAGCTGCGGATTGCGGTACGCGATCTCGATCGACGCCGGCCGGCCGGACTCGAGCACGACGCGCTCGGCGCCGTCCTGATCGAGGATCCGCGCACGAACGATCTCGACCGTGCGGTCACCCTTGCGGCCGCCGATCTCGCCGCGGGCCGCGCGCTCGCGCTGCTCCTTCTCACCGACCTTCAGGTGGTAGGCGTTCACGACGTCGCGGAC
>DATCOR010000261.1:0-1944 GCA_036564585.1 Candidatus Limnocylindria bacterium
GATCCTCACCGAGTACGACGCGCTGCCGGACATCGGGCACGCCTGCGGCCACAACCTCATCGCGATGATGGGCACCGCCGCGGCCATCGGCGTCCGCGCGGTGCTCGACGACCTACCCGGACGGCTGGCCGCGATCGGCACACCGGCGGAAGAGGGCGGCGGGGGCAAGGTGGCGCTCGTGCGCGCCGGTGGTTTCGCGGACGTCGACGTGGCGATGATGTGTCATCCCTCGTCGCGCACGCTCGCGGGCCGCACGTCGCTCGCGTCGAACCGAGTGGACCTCGAGTTCTACGGCAAGGCTGCTCACGCGGCGGCCCAGCCGGACAAGGGGATCAACGCGCTCGACGGCGTGATCCAGACGTTCAACAACGTGAACGCGATGCGCCAGCAGCTCCGCCCAGAGGCGCGCATCCACGGCATCATCACCAGCGGTGGCAGCGCCGCGAACATCATCCCCGAATACGCGATGGCCAAGTTCAGCGTCCGCGCGCTCGACCGGCGCTATCAGCAGGAGGTCCTCAAGCGCTTCATCGCGTGCGCGGAGGGCGCCGCGACCGCGACCGGCACGAAGCTCAAGGTCACGGTCCACGAGAACTCGGGCTACGAGAACATGGTCCCGTCGCAGCCGCTCGCCGAGCGCTGGGCCGCGCACATGCGCGCGCTCGGCCAGTCGGTGCAGACGACGCTCGACGACGAGCGCATGGGCTCGACCGACATGGGCAACGTGAGCCAGATCCTCCCGGCGATCCACCCCTACATCGGGATCGCATCGGAAGGCACCCCCGGCCACTCGACTGCGTTCCGCGACGCGGCCGCGACGCCGGAAGCGCACCAGAACGCGCTGTTCGCGGCGAAGGCGCTCGCGCTCGTCGCGATCGATGCGCTCACCGATCCGACGCTCGTCGACCGCGCGCGCGCCGAGTTCGAGGAGCGCCGGAAGCAGGGCGTCGTGAAGGGCAAGGCCTAGGGGCTAGCGGACCTCGATGCGCTCGCGCGCCGCCGACGCTCCATCCGGGCCATCGCTCTCGATCCAGTGATCCAGGAACGACCGCAGCGCCATGAGCTGCTCCCGCCACGCGGCGCGCATGTGGCCTCGGGTCTCATCCGGGACGACCGTCCGGATGACGCTCTCGATCTGATCGCCGATCCGGTCCTGCGGGCGTTCCAATCGGGCGAGCCGCGCCTCGAGCTCCTTGATCCGCGCTTCGAGCACCTTCTGATCCGTCACGCCGTACCTCCAACCTCGACTCGCGGCATCCCGAACTGGATCTTGAGCGTCCGATCCTCGAACGTCGCCCCCTGCGTCGGTGCGGTGACCAGTATCCGCGGCAGGATCAGATTGCGCCGAAACGCGCCGACATGCACGGTCAGCTCGTCGGCATTGCGGGTGAGCGAGACGTCCGACTTCTCGACGAACGGCAGCTCGATCGCGAGCGTGTAGCCGCTGCCGCTGCGGTCGACGCGGTATGGGTGGCCCCGATAGAACGTCTGGGCCGGGTCCTCCTCCGCGAACAGCGCGGACGCGAGGTGGTCGAGCATCTCCAGGCCGACGACCTCACGATCGAAGAACGGGATGGTCCGCACCGGGACCGGCGCGAAGGACTCCTCGACCAGCGGGAGGTAGCGCTGCTGCGCCTCCTGCCAGGCGGCGAAGTACGCGCCCGGATCGATCGGCAGCAGCCGGTTGACCACCGCGAGGTCGGTCGCGTAGCCGTACAGATGGAAGTACGTGAATGAGCGCTGCGCCTCCTTGATGACCATCTTCTCGAGGTTGAGGACGATCCGGACGGACGTCCGCTCCGGATCGACGAGCAGCTCGTGCAGGTGCTCGAGCTGGCGGAAGAGCCGGTCGCCGGCGGCGAAGACCGCATCGCTCGGCATCGGCATCCCGATCATGCGCCGCACGATCGGGCCGGCGACCTTCGTGAGCTTCTGCTGGAGCGG
>DATCOR010000284.1:0-8931 GCA_036564585.1 Candidatus Limnocylindria bacterium
GCCGTACGCGACGCGGATCGACGCGGTCGATCCCTCCGCCGCCATGATCGCGGAGGGCCGGCGGCTGCCCAACGGCACGGATCCGCGACTGCGCTGGATCAACGCGACCGCCGAGACCGCCCCGCTCGATCCGCCATACGGGCTCGTCACGGCGGGCACGAGCCTGCACTGGATGGACCTGGAGCGGGTCATCCCACGGTTCGCGTCGGCGCTGGTACCCGGCGGGCAGCTCGCCGTGCTCGAGGTCGTCGAGACGCCGGTCGGACCGACGCCATGGAACGACGCCGCCACCGCGATCATCAAGGAGTACTCGGAGCTCAAGGCCGACCACGTCGACTCCTTCGCGACGGTGCTGGCCGATCTCGACAAGCGCGCATTGTTCGCGCGCGAGGGCGACCAGCTCACCGCGCCGATCAAGACGACGCGGACCGTGGCCGAGTGGCTGGAGTGGATGCACAGCACGAGCACGCTCGCGCGCGCCCGGCTGGGCGACCGGAGCGCCGCATTCGATGCGGACATCCGGGCACTCTTCGCCGGCCTCGGGCTCACCGAGTTCCAGTTCGAGATCCAAGGCCGGGTCGTGTGGGGCCGCCCGGTGGCCCGATGACCGCGAAGCCGGTGGGCGTCGGGCTCCTGGGCGCTGGGACCGTGGGCGGAGCCGTGGGGCGCGCGTTCGCCGGTCGGAGCAAGCGCATCGAGGCGGCGGCCGGTCGCACGGTGCGGTTGCTCGGCGCCGCCGTGCGCGATCCGAAGAAGACGCGTGACGCCGGTGACGTCCCGCTCACCGCCGACCCGTTCGAGATCCTGGACGACCCGGACATCGGGATCGTCATCGAGGTCATCGGCGGGCATCAACCCGCATTCGATCTGCTGCTCGCGGCGTTCGAGCGCGGCAAGCACGTCGTCACGGCGAACAAGGAAGTCGTGGCGAAAGAGTGGGATCCGCTCCACGAGGCCGCCCGGCTCGCACATCGCGAGCTTCGCTTCGAGGCCGCGGTCGGAGGGGCCGTCCCGGTCGTGCGCGGCGTGATGGAGCAGGGCGCTGTCCGGCCGCGCGTTCTGCGCGGGCTCCTGAACGGTACGACGACGTACATCTGCTCGCGCCTCGAGAGCGGCGTCGCCTTCGCCGACGCGCTGGCCGAGGCGCAGGCGAACGGCTACGCCGAGGCGGATCCCAGGAACGACATCGACGGGTTCGATTCCGCATACAAGCTCTCGATCCTCGTCAGCCTCCTCGAGGGCCGGCACTTCCGGCCCGATCAGGTCCGGCGAACCTCGCTCCGCACCGTGAGCGCCGCCGATGCCGACGCGGCGACGGCGCGGGGGGCGCGCATCCGCTACCTCGCGGTCGCCGATTTCGGCGACAAGGCCACGAAGTGCCGGGTCGGCCCGGAGGAGGTCGCCGCCGATTCGCTCGAGGGACAGGCCTCGGGCCCGACGAACGTCATCACGCTCGAGTCGGACATGGCCGATCGCCTGGTCTGGAGCGGCCCGGGTGCCGGCGGGGATGCGACCGCGTCCGCGATACTCGCTGACGTGATCGCGATCGCGAGGTCGATGCGTTGAGCAAGCCGATCGTCTTCAAGTTCGGCGGGACGTCCGTGGCGTCGCCGCCGGCCATCGAGGCGGTGGCCCGGATCGTTGGCGCCGAGACCGGCGAGCGCGTCGTCGTGGTGTCCGCGACCGCCGGCACGACCGACGCGCTGGTCAAGGCGGCGGAACAGGCGACCGGCGGCGATGCGTCGGGGGCGCAGCAGACCATCGAGCGCCTGTCCGAGCAGCACCGCAACCTCATCGCCGATCTCGTCGGGGTCAATGGCGCCTCGGCCCTCACGGAGATCGTCGACCTCACCGATCGGACGATCGCGCTCCTGCGGAGCGTCGCGCTCCTCCGCGAGTGCAGCACGCGCTCGCTCGACTCGATCCTCTCGTACGGCGAGCGGGTGTCGGCGCCGATCGTGGCCGCCGTGCTCAACGCGAAGGGCATCGCCGCCGAGGCACTGTCCGCGGAGGGCCTGGTCGTCACCGACGACGCGTTCGGCCACGCGAATCCACTGCTCGAGATCACCCGCGATCGGATCGAAAGCCAGCTGGTCCCGCGGATCCGCTACGGGACCGTGCCGGTCGTGACCGGCTTCGTCGGATCGACGGTGGACGGCGTGACGACGACCCTCGGACGCGGCGGCTCCGACTATTCCGCCGCGGTGCTCGCGGCCGCGCTCGGCGCCGCGGAGTGCCGCATCTACACCGATGTGAGCGGCGTCATGAGTGCGGACCCGCGGATCGTCCCTGACGCGCGGCCGTTGCCGGCGATCAGCTACGCCGAGGCTGCGGAGCTCTCGTATTTCGGCGCGAAGGTCATCCACCCGCGCACGGTCCTGCCCGCGGTCGAGGCCGGCATCCCGGTGCGGATCCTGAACACCTTCGCGCCGGATGACCCGGGTACGACGATCACCGCGTCGACCCCACGCGACCACACGGTCGTGAAGGCGACCACCTCGCTCGGCGGGCTCGGTCTCGTGACCGTGCAGGGGGCCGGGATGAGCGGCGTGCCCGGCTTCGCGGCCCGGGTGTTCGATACGACGGCCGCCGAGAAGATCTCGGTGCTCATGATCAGCCAGGCCTCGAGCGAGAACTCGATCTGCCTGGTCGTGCCGAGCGACTCGACCAAGCGGCTCGAGTCCGCGCTACGAAAGATGTTCTCGCAGGAGCTCGCCCGGCACGACGTGGAGAAGGTCGCGATCGAGGCGCCGGTCGCGATCGTGTCAGCGGTGGGGGAGGGGATGCGCGGCACGCCCGGGGTGGCCGCGCGACTGTTCGGGGCGCTCGGCCGGGCGAAGGTGAACGTGATCGCGATCGCGCAAGGCTCGAGCGAGCTCAACATCTCGCTCGTCGTGTCGGAGAACGACCGCGAGAGCGCGGTGCGGGCGATCCATCAGGAGTTCCACGAGAGCTAGCCTCGCGTCTGTCACACTTTGATCTGATGGCACACATGACCCAGCAGCGGACGGTCGCGGTCCTGGGCGCGACGGGCACGGTCGGGCAGCGGTTCATCAGCCTGCTCGCCGATCACCCGTGGTTCAGGCTGACCGCGCTCACGACCTCGGAGCGGAGCACGGGCAAGCGCTACGCCGACGCGGTCCACTGGCACCTGCCGGAACCGATGCCGGAGTCGGTCGCGAACCTCAAGCTCGAGGCCACCCGGGCGGACATCGACGCGGAGCTCTGCTTCAGCGCACTGCCCACCGACGCCGCCGCGGAGCATGAGGCCGCGCTCGCGAAGGCGGGCCATCACGTGTTCAGCAACGCGAGCACGCATCGCATGGATGCGGACGTGCCCAACCTCCTGGCCGAGGTGAACTTCGAGCACGTGAAGGCGCTCGCGAAGCAGCGCGAGGCGCGCGGCTGGACCGGCTCGATCGTCACGAACGGCAACTGCACGGCCATCCACCTGACCCTCGCGATCGCGCCGCTGCATCGGGACTTCGGGATCGAGCAGCTCCTCGTGACGACAATGCAGTCGATCTCAGGCGCCGGCTATCCCGGCGTGCCGTCCCTCGATGTCCTCGACAACGTCGTGCCGTTCATCGGTGGCGAGGAGGAGAAGGTCGTCGAGGAGACCCAGAAGTTCCTGGGCGGCTGGGACGGGTCGGCCTTCACGCCTGCGCGGTTCCCGATGTCGATCCACTGCAACCGCGTGCTCGTGCGCGACGGTCACACCGAGACGGTGAGCGTGCGCCTGAAAGGCTCGCCGAGCCTGCGCGCGGTCACCGATAGCTTCCGCAAGTTCAAAGGCCGGCCCCAGGAGCTCAGCCTCCCGTCCGCGCCGAAGCACCCGATCGTCGTACGTGACCAGCCGGACCGCCCACAGCCGCTGCTCGACCGCGATACCGAGCACGGGATGGCGTCCACCGTCGGCCGGATCCGCGAGGATCCGGTGCTCGGCGTGAAGTTCGTCGTCGTGGGGCACAACACGATCCGCGGCGCGGCCGGCGCGTCGGTGCTGAACGCCGAGCTGCTGGTGGCGGAGCGCTGCATCTAGCGATGGCCGCCGAGTCCTTCCTGGTGCGCCTCGATCGCGTCCCGCTCAACCGCTTCCACTGGCGTCTGCTCGTGGTCGCCGGTCTCGGCTGGATGTTCGACGCGATGGACGTGATCCTCATCGCGTTCCTGCTCACGCCGATCCGCACCGAGTTCGGCCTGGACACGACGCAGACGGGGTTCGTCGCGAGCGCGGGGTTCGTCGGGATGTTCTTCGGCGCCGCGATCGCCGGACGACTCGCCGACCGGATCGGCCGCAAGACCGTGTTCCAGGCCACCCTGGTGCTGTTCTCGTTCGGCGCGCTGCTCTCGGCTGCCGCGCCGAGCTTCGAGACCCTCCTCATCGCGCGGGCGATCGCGGGGCTCGGCCTCGGCGGCGAGCTCCCCGTGGCATCCACGCTCGTATCTGAATACGCGCCGCGCGCGTCGCGCGGCCGATTCATCGTCCTGCTCGAGTCGTTCTGGGCGTACGGGACGATCCTCGCCGGCGTCGTCGCACTCGTCGTGCTGCCGCAGTTCGGCTGGCGCGGCGCGTTCGTCGTCGGCGCGCTACCGGCGCTGTATGTCGCGTACCTTCGGCGCGCGCTGCCGGAGTCGCCGCGGTATCTCGCCGAGCACGGTCGCGCCGCCGAGGCTGATGCGGTCGTTCGGCGGGTCGAGCGCGAGGGCGGGGGAGCGCTCATCACGGTGGCCCGGCCGGTCCAACCGGAGCGTTCCGCGGCGGCCGCTGCCTCGATCGGAGCGCTATTCGCGGCGCGCTACGCGCGCCGCACGGTGATGCTCTGGATCCTCTGGTTCGGCATCACGTTCACGTACTACGGCATCTTCACCTTCCTGCCGTCGCTCTTCGGAGCGCGTGGATTCACCGTTGGTCAGAGCAACTTCTACTTCTTCGTTTCGAGCCTCGCGCAGGTCCCCGGTTACTTCAGTGCCGCGTGGCTCGTGGAGCGGATCGGAAGGCGTCCGACGCTCGTCGCGTACCTGGTCGGGTCCGCGGTAGCGGCGTACCTGTTCGGGAACAGCGGCACACTGAACGACGCGGTGTTGTTCGCCGGCCTGCTCTCGTTCTTCAACCTCGGGGCATGGGGCGTCGTCTACACGATCTCGCCAGAGCTCTACCCGACGGCGCTGCGTGCGACCGGGGCTGGCGCGGCCGCGGCCATTGGGCGGATCGGGGGGATCATCGGCCCGTTCCTCACACCGACGCTCACGGCGTCACTCGGCCAGTCCGGTGTGTTCGCGGTGTTCATGGGGCTCTTGCTCGTGACCGCCGCGGCTGTCGGGCTGCTGAGCGAGGAAACGCGAGGCCGATCGCTCGAGGAGATCGCGCCGGCCGCGTAGCCAAAATCGGTCTTCCGAACGGCCCGATTGTGGGGCTTGGCGGTACGACCTAGCCTTGATGTCGTGATCGAGCGCGAGCGCAAGTACCGGGTCCCGGACCTGTCGGTGTCGGATCTCCGGAAGCGGCTTGAGAACGACGGCCGCTGGGTCCGGGCCGGCGCCGAAGGCGACGTGTTCTTCGACCACCCGAGCCTGCACCTGCAGGACGACGACCGCCGGCTTCGGCTGCGGTTCCGCGACGAGGGCGGCGTGCAGGAGCTCACGTACAAGAGCTCGCGCGAGATGCACGGCGTCGACAAGGTGCGCCGCGAGATCACCGCGGTCGTCGTGTCCGGGCCGATCGAGGAGCTCATCGCCGAGCTCGGGTTCCGGCGCATCCGGAAGTTCGTGAAGCTGCGCGAGGTCTACATCATCGGCGAGTTCGAGATCTCGCTCGACCATCTCGACGGCGCCGGCTGGTTCTGCGAGATCGAGGCGCTCACCCCCGACGCCGACATCGACGCGATGGCCTACGACCTCGGGCTGCGCCCGCGCCAGCTCGAGCCGCGCACCTATTCGGAGATCGTGGACGAGATGTCCGCGGCAGGGGAGCCCGCTCCGGCCTAGCCCGCGCTCCCCGCGATTACCGAACCGTCATCCGA
Organism: Candidatus Limnocylindria bacterium; assembly: GCA_036564585.1. Taxonomy (GTDB): domain Bacteria; phylum Chloroflexota; class Limnocylindria; order P2-11E; family P2-11E; genus UBA4735. Next base: position 6,024 of record DATCOR010000284.1, read on the forward strand.
CCACCGCGCGAGGCTGACATCATGTGGCATGGCCAGAGCAGCTCTGCGTCTCGCAGCGATCGTCGGTCTCGTGGCCGCATGCACCTCGTCGGTCACCGTCGTATCGCCGACACCGACTGTTGCGCCGACGACGGGAGCACCGGCCGCCACCGCAAGCCCGACGGCGGCGTCACTGCCGCCTGCCACGTTCGAGAACGTGATCCTCGGCTACCGGATCATCTTGCCCAATGACTACAGGCGCTCGAGCTCGCGGGTGCTCACCGGTCAGCCGGAGTTCCTGGGCGACGACCGCTACACGCTCCAGACCGAAAGTGCGGAGCGCGACGCGGCGCGGGAGGCCTGCCTCCACGACCTCGGCGACATCCCCGTACCGTCCCCGGAGCGCGATTCCGACATCCAGGTGAGCGTCTCGCGCAATGTCAGCGGCGTGTCGGTGACGGACTGGGTGAGCACTCCACGGGTGCCCGGGGCGCAGCCATTGCGCACGCATCAGACGGTCGAGGCCACTTCGATCGGCGGTCTCGAGGCCGTGCGGCTCGTGACCGATAACGCCACGCCCGAGACGACAGCATTCGTGATCCGCGCGAACGATCGCATGTACATGCTCGGCCTGACCCAGTCGTCCTTGCCGTCGCGCCTGCCGAAGGGCTGGATCGACGACATTGCGCGCACATTCACTGCGATCGCCCCAGTGGCCTTCCCGTCGCCGAGCGCGACCACGCCGCCGCGCGAGGCTGCGACCCGGCTGGCCAATGCCTTGGCCCAGGCATTCTCGGCCCGCGACGCCGAGGGGGTCGCGCGACTGATGAAGCCGTGCTGGGTCGCCCTCACGCCGCTGATCGATGGCCAGCCGCCCGGAGGGGTCCTCAATCGCTCCGTGGCCCTCTTCACGCAGGCACTCAAAGCGCGGTACGCGATCGGGAATTTCACGGTCGTCGTCGACCCGACCGTGCAGGTCGAGCTGCAAGGGGGCAACGAGCGCATGTTCGTGCGCTCCGAATGGCGCGAGTCCGACCGCACGACGCAGTTCGATCTCTACCTCGATCCGATCGACGGCCAATGGGTCTGGACCGCGGCGCAGCCGCACTTTCAGCGGACGCAGGTCGTCAACGGCTGTATCCCGTATCGGAGCCCGTGGGTCGACGGCAACGCGTCGTGTTGAGTCCCGGGGGCGGCGACGCCGACATCGACGCGATGGCCTACGACCTCGGGCTGCGCCCGCGTCAACTCGAGCCGCGCACCTACTCGGAGATCGTCGACGAGATGTCCCGCGGCAGGGGAGCCCGCTCCGGCCTAGCGCTGCTCCACTAGCGATCCTGCCGGCGCCGGTAGGTCACCTCGAGGTCCGGCCGGTAAGGCTTCTCATCCTCCTGCAGCTCCGAGCGCCACCGGATCGTGCCGCCGCCGTCCTCGAACACGCCCGTCGCCCGTTGCGAGAAGCCGGGGTGGTCACGCCACATCTTCCAGACGCCCTTCTCGAAGCTGCTCTGGTACGTTCGCGAGACGCCGCGCTCATCGAAGTACGCCATCGGCCAGGTCCCGGGCGTCGATCCGCCACCGATGATCGCGATCGAGCTCGGGACCGTGTTCGGCGGGGTGTGCGAACGCCAGATGAGGAACGTCCGGCCAATGAGCCACTCGAACGTCGTATGTCCGCGCACGGCCTCCTTGAACGCCGGATGCGTCATCTCCGTGTCCCACTCACCGACCAGCGCGTCGAGCGCGTCGAGGGCCGGGTCGCGCGGGAGCGGCTGCACGGCGGGAGTATGCCCGTAGGGACTCAGCCGATGCGCTGCTTGAAGAGCGCCTTCAGCTCGGCGTCCGAGCCGCCGAGGTAGCGGCTGGTCGTCGATGCGTTTTTGTGTCCGGCGAGTCGTTGGGCCGCCGGCAGGCCCATCTCCGTCGCCCACAGCGTGATCGCCGCGTGCCGCAGCCAGTGCGGCGACACGTTCTCCATCAGTCCGGCGCGCTTCGCCGCCTCAGCAATGGTCCGCTGCGCGGTCCACACGGACATCCGATAGCCGTTGGGCTTCTTGCGGTCGGTGACGAACAACGCGGGATCGGTGTCGCGGCGCGTCTGCAGGTAGCGCTGCAACCATTCGCGGGCGCGCGGTGTCAGGAACACCTTGCGGAACCGGCTGCCTTTGCCGAACACCGTGACCTCGTCCACGACCCGAATGCCATCCTTCGGCGTCTTCGCTGCGCGATCGAGCTCGAGAGCCGTGCGGTCGAGGCCGATGACCTCGCTGATCCGGCACCCGGTCGCACAGAGCAGCTCCACGAGCGCCCGCCCGCGGACGCCGTCGTCGGTCGCGGTATCGAAGCTGTCGATGAGCCGCTTCAAGCGCTCGGCCTCGAGGTGCCGCGCGTCAGGGTTCGGGTCGTTCGCCTTCGCGAGCTCGACCTTTTCCGGTCCCGGCACCGGCAGCTCGAGCAGCACACCGAACTTCAGAAGGCCCCGCAGGGTGATGAGCGCCAGATTCTTGGTGGCCGGGCTCACGGGGCCCTTGCCGGCCCGCCGGCCAGCACGCAGCGGCCGGCGCGTGAGACTGCTGCCGAACGCCTTGATCGACCGGACGTCGACGTCCGCTACACGCGGCGAGGCTTTCGCGCCGAAGAACGCCACGAAGTCCGCCAAGTGGTCGGCGTACCGCAGGACCGTGCGCTCGGCGCGGCCCTTGTCCTGAAGCTCCTGCAGGTACGCACGGACGAGCTCAGCGAGCGGGCTGCGCGGGCCGAGATCGCGGGGATCGACGTACGGGGCCTGCAAAATGGCCGTTCCTGCTCGTGGTTGAGGTGCAATCTTCATTCTACGTGATAGTGTCAGAACCCTTCGGTGCCGTCAAGAGGCCCACTCACCCGGCTCGGAGCTCGTCAGCTTCGACGTGACGACGGGTGCCCTCCGACA
>DATCOR010000285.1:0-22557 GCA_036564585.1 Candidatus Limnocylindria bacterium
TCGCTCAGGGTGACAAGACGCACGAAGAGGCGTTGAAGGCGATGAAAGGCAGATGGAAGAATCCCATCGGCGGAATGGGCTGGTACATGAGAACGAAGAAGGACTTCGCCGCTCGTCCCGAAGACTGATCTAGCGCCCGCCTCTTCCTTGGAAAAGGGATGAGGTCGAGAGAAGCGGCCTTCGCATCGACCCGATGCGGAACACTCGATCAGCGCCGGCGTACTTGCTCGAGCAGCTCGTTCAGGACGCGAATGACCTCGGCGACGAAACTCGGCGAGACGGCGCCGGCCGTGTCGTACAGCGCCGTGTTGCGAGCCTTCCGCGCCGCGGTGATGACGGCGGAGTACTCGCGGAAGCCGCGGGGCAAGCCGGGTGCGAACGATACCTATTGGGACCAGGACCGATGCCGATGCCGGCGATCCCCACAACACAGAGGAGAAGCACGTGTCTCTGGTTTCGCGAGCTCACTCGCGGTTCCGGTCACAGCGCGCCGCGGTTACTGATCGTCGGGCTTCCGTGGCAGGTATGTGCCCGGCCCGCGCCCAACATTGTTCCTCAGCTCGTTCGCGATGCCGGTCTGATTCAGTTGGTCTTCGCGAGTGGGCGCTCCAGTTGTTCGACGCTCACGGACGAACACCCAGATGATCGGAATGACGAGGATCGCGACGAGCGCGTAGACCCACAGCCACTCCATTTCTCAGGGTGCAGTCACGGTGAATGAGAGCGGCCTGTTTAGCCGGCTACCAACGATCACGTCGGTCAAGGCCACGACTGATAGCGTGTACAGATCGGGAGCAAGCCCCGTGGTAGTGAAACGGTTCGTCGCGACGCGCTCCCCCGGCGTTCCCGGCAGGCAGTACGGACCGCTCTGGTAGCCAGTACTGATCCGCCAGACCGCGACGCAGTAGCTCGTCGCCTCGGGTACCGGGTCCCAGGCGATCGTCAGCGGGCCTGCGGGCACCCGATCACCATCGCGGATCGAGAGGTTCGTAATCTCGCGCGCGAGATCGATCGATCCAACAGTGCGCACGCTGGCGCTCATGTCAGCCGGTCGACCGCCATCGAGGAACGGGCCATAAGCGCAGACGAATGCTCCGACCGGGGTGGTCGTTGACAGACCAGCAACCGCAACCGTGAAGGCTCCGTCTGCCGAGGTGGTCGTTGTCGTCTTCGCCGCTGCGCCCTCACATCCCCACGGTGCGCCGAGCTCGCTGATCTCGACGCGCACGCCCTGCTGCCGATGATGGTTCCAGTTCACCGTACCGGTGATCGTCACGGCGCTAGGTGACGCCGAAGCGCTCGCAGCACCGCTGCCGCCAGCTGTCGGCGTGGCGGATCGTGGAACCGGGACGACGGTTGGCGCCGAGCACGACAGGAGCAACAGCGGGACCACGAGCGCGATAATCAATGGCCTTCTCACCTTGTCAGCGTGCGTTGAATCGTCCACGACCGCATGACGTTCCGGTCATTGCGCTGGTCATGTGAGTCCTGAGGATTGGGGTCCTAAATTCCTCGACTGCCAAGTGCGGAGAGTTAGCACGACCTGTCGTAGCCCTTGTCCTCGAGTTTGTAGCAACTAAGCGGCGCGTCGAGGGCGCTAGGGCGCGCGGACGACGATCCTGGTCTCCGGCGACCAGAGCGATGCGTTTCCGGTCGAGCTGTTCCGCAGCCGCGCGATGAGCGCGTACGTGCCGGGACCGCGGCTCGGAGTGAAGCGCGCGCCTGTCGCGGTTTGCCCAGCTTGCCACTTCGACTCGGTCCAGGTGCTTGTCCCGGCCTTCTGGAACCGATAGGAGATGTCAAAGACGTAGCCCGCGATCGTCCCCGAAGACCACGTCACGGTGAACGTCGTGGTCGTCGTGCCACTGGCTGGCGATACGAGCACCGGCACCTCAACCGCGCCGGTCATGTTCGCGGGATCGCGCGGGGCGAGCGAGCCGTACGAATACGTGCCCGCCGCACGGAAAACGTAGCCAAACCGTCCGGCCACCATCGGTCCCGAGTTGAAGAGGGCGGGCTTTGCCGCCGTACCGAGTCGCGACGCGTCGGTCACCGTGTGCGCCCGCGTACCGGCGAACGTCCACACGACGGCACTGCCCTCCCTGACCCGAAGCAGGCGTGGGGCATAGCCCCCGTCAGTGACGGTCACCGCTGCTGGCCGGACCGCCGAGGCCCAATGGCTCGCCGAACCCGTGACCACGACGGCTTGGAGATCTCCGCCCACGTACGCACGTGACGCGACGCACGGATCCGGCGCGATCGGTGGCGTGGCAGCGGTGCACGGCGCGATGACCACGGGCGTGCCCGATCCCTCCGCCCGCGTGATGTCGACGTTCTCCGCGAGCGGGAGCGGATCAGCCGGGCCAAGCGCATAAGCGGAACGGACAACGCTCTCGTCGACCGCGAACGTGATCGTGAGCGGGTTCGTGGCGGATGTCGCCGCGGTCGAGACGATGTCGATCTGTTGACCCATGAACTGGTAGCCACTCGGCGGCGAGCCTGACGGTGCGGTCTCCACAACCGAAATGGATCCACCGGCCGCGGTGGAGGGCACGACCACGGTGGTGATCAGCGGGTCCTGCGGGGTCGGCGCGCCCGGTCCGGTGGCCACGGTTGCCGATGAGCCCGGCGGAACGTCGCTGCTCACGACTGCGGGAGGCGGCGCGCCGGCCTGCGGCGTCACGGGCCCAGACGGAATCGACGCGGCACCGATCCCGATCGCGTTGCGCGCTGCGACGGTGAACGTGTAGGTCGTGCCGTTCGTGACGGCGACGTTCGCGGTCGTCGCGCTCGCGGGCGCGCTCGCGATCGCGGTGCCATTCCCGAAGATCGTGTAATCGAGGACGGCGGTGCCGCCATCCCATGACGGGGCGCGCCACGTGACCGTCGCGATGCTGCTGCCGGCAGCGGCGATGACCCCGGTCGGCGCTTCAGGCGCGGTCTGAAAGCGCCGGAGCGCGGGATCGCCCGGCCCGATGTCGTAATCGTTGAAGGTCGATGGCGTGCGGCTGTAGTCCCACATGAGCTCGCCGACCGCACCGGCCGCGAACTGGGTGCTGAACTTGAGATCGAACAGTGCCGAACGATCCTCGAGCATTCCGCCGACGTCGGTCGGCTTGATGCCGGTCTCGCCGACGAACAGCGGCTTCCCGAGCGCCGCGCATTGGTCGAGCCGCACCTGCAGCCCGTTCCACTGATCGCCGGGCATCGCGTCGAGGCTGTAGTCGTGGTACTCGCAGAGGTCGATGTTCGGGATCGAGTGAAGCTCCTGGTACTCAGCGCCTGAAGCGCCGCACTGCCCGCTTCCGATCGTCCCGAGGCTGATGAGGTGGTTCGGGTCGTAGCCGCGGATCTCGTCGGCCATGGCTGTTGCCCAAGCCTTGAGGACGGCGAGCGAGTCTTCCGGTGGAGGCGGGGGAGTCGGCGTGGGACCCGAACCGAACGAGGGTTGAGGCGTTGGTGGCGGCGGAGGCGCTGCGGTCGCGCAGGTCGAGTCGGTCGCCGCCACCTTGACCTCGGCCTCGTTGATCAACTGCCAGGCCATGATCGTGGGCTCGCTCTTGTAGCGATCGACGACCTCCGCAACGTAGTCGCTATACGAGGTCCACTGGGCATACGTGTTCTGGCGAGGCGGCTCCGGATCCGTCTGGGCGGGGTCGGGGTAGAGGTACCCATACCTGTACCAGTCGCGCGTCTTGTACACGCCGTTCCCGCCATCACCGCACTCGCCCCACTGATCGGTGAGTGTCGCGATGATGTGGACACCGGCCTCCCGCGCGAGCGCGATCGTCCGATCGAATCTGGTCCAGTCGCGCTCACCCGTCCACTTCTTTGTGGCGAGCGGTTGGAAGAACCATGCGCGGATGACGACTTGACCGTGGCCGAGCGCATGGAATGCCGCCTGGAGATCCGCATCGGTGAGCTCGTCGCGACACCATCCGTCGCTGTTGGCGTTGTAGATGTTCACGCCAGTGAACGTGAACGGCTGGCCGTTGAGGAGGAGCTGCGCGCCGTCGCGGGTCACGAACGAACTCGAGATCTGAGTGGAGTGCGAAGTGATCCGAGGGTCGGTGGCGGAGATCGTCGTCATCGCGACGACCGCGAGGACGAGCACGTGTACGACGTAACGCCTCGATTGCTTCACTCGCGCCGCCCTTCCGGTGCACGACCGTACACCTACGCCGTGACGGCACAAGGACGAATAGCGGACACGCGAGTGGATCCGACGCCTGTTACAGACCCGGTTGGCCACAGCTCGAAGCGCAGCCCGCCGCTGCATCAATCCCGCTTCAGCGCCAGCGAATCGACTCGGTCGTCGACGATGAGTTGGTCATGACCGACGACGAGCGAAAGCAGATCATCCAGCTGATCTTCACCGAGATCCGCGCCGACCACACGCCGGACGGGCTCAAGGTCGCGTTCATGCCCCGTGCGGCGTGGGCGCGCTACGTCGAAGCAGTTCTCGCCAAACAAGAAGAGGGTGCCGCCGCGTCGGCGCGTTATCACATCGGTAGCCCGGATGGGATTCGAACCCATGACCTCTTCCTTGAAAGGAAACGGCTGCAGAGAAGCGACCTAGGCAGACGAGAGTTGTGAATCGTTCAGGAATAACGACGAACTGACGCGCCGGACGGACCAAAGCGCGCGTCAGAAAAGCGACCTAGACGGCGACGGCCGAGAGGCTGAGTGCATTCATCACGCGAACTCGACCTGTACAGTCAGCGTCACGCGATGACTGACGGTTACGTCTGCGGCGGTGTGGAGTTGCAGATGGCGTCGCCACTTTGGTGCAGCAAGCGCGCGGCGGTACGGCGGATCGCGAAAGCCAATCCGGAATCGTCGCCGACTTGACTGACGCGTATCGGCCGGATCTCTGGCACGACTTCTTCCTCGTCAGCGGCGGTGCGGCGGCTGCGCTGGCGGGTTTGGTGTTCGTCGCTGTTACGTTGCACCTCAGCGCCGTCACGGGGCACCCCGGACACCGCCATCGCGCACGCACCATCGTCGCTTCGCTCGGCGAGATCTTGGTTGTCTCCCTCATCGTGCTCGTGCCGACGTTGGACCACGTGGGTGCGGGGGTAGCGCTCACGCTCGTCGCCGGCGCGCTGCTCTACGAAACGCTGAAGAGTACGGTCCAGGTCGCTCCGGTGCTGCGCCGCTGGCGCAGCGATCCGATCGCCCGCACGATCGCGATCCGTACGACCGTCGGCGACGTGTCAATGATCATCGGGTTCGGTGGTGGGATCAGCGTCGCTGTGGGCTACTGGCCTGGTCTATCGCTTGTCGCAACGGACATGGTCGTGCGTTTCGCCCTCGCGATCGCGGGTGCGTGGCTCCTCATCGTCGCCGTCGGTGACGATTCCGAGGCAAAGATCGCAAAGGTCTGAGTGCCGCGGCTTGTAGCCCGGATGGGATTCGAACCCATGACCTCTTCCTTGAAAGGGATGCGGTCAAGAGAAAGGGCCCACGGAATTATCCAAGCGCGAACTGATACCGGCTTCGCGTCACAACAGGTGTCAGAGAAGCGGCCTACGAAAATATGAGGCGGGCAGCAGGCCGTCTCACTCGACCGACATCTGCAAGGGACGACCGCGACGCGCGCCGCGCTTAGCCCCGGGGCGAACGCATCCCAAGCAGATCGCTCGCCCCGTTGTAGCCGCGCTCGCGAAGCCGAGCATGCCCCGGACCGGATGCGCCGCGGCCCGCGAGCTCGTCGCGGACCGCATCGGCGATCGCACCGGAGAGCCACGATCCCTGATCGGCCCATTGATCGAGTCGCGGCAGGATCGCGGCGGCCTGTGATCCATCTCCGCTGATCACGCAGGCGATGGCGTGGTCCTCCCAGCCCCAGCGAGCGTCGGGCGCGGGCGGGACCACGCCGACTCGGTCGCCGAGGATCGCGCTCGCCGTCCCGAGGGCATGCAGCTCATCGGGCGCATGCGTGTAACTGCGCGCGCGAGTGAGGAGCGCACGGGCCTCATCCATTCGCCCCGCGCGCGCTTCGCCGATCGCACCCACTGTCAGAACGGGGGCGCCGCCCCCGACGCAGAACGTGGTGCCCTCGTTCGCTTGCGCCAATGCGAGGAACTCGCCGGCCAGCTGCCTGGCGGTGGTCCAATCGCCTTCGTACTCCGCCTGCCACGCTTGCACCCCCAGGGCGTGCGACAGGATGTGCGGTCCAGCGGTGCTCGTCCGCCGGCGAAGCTCGTCGGCCAAGCGGTGGGCCTCCTGAAGATCGCCGCGCCAGATGGCGACGCGTCGGCGAGGCCCGACCGCGACCTCGGGATCCGTGATCGCATCGGCCAACTCGCCAAGACGCGCCGCGGTCGCGGTCATGCCCACGAAGTCCGCAGCCCCGAACTGCATCTGCGCGAGCTGCGCGAGCATCGCGGCCTCGTCGGCGACGGGCAGCGCGTCGCGTGCCGCCCGGGCAGCAGCGCTCGCCAGCGCCATATCGGCATCGAGCATCGCGCGCAGCATCTGGAGCCGCACGAGCGCGGCGGCGTCGCCTCGCGCGCGAGCGAGCGCTTCGCCTTCCTCGAGCAGACCGCGGACGGTGTCAGTGGGTGGTAATGAACGAAATGAACCATCGAGCTGGATCGGCGCCCGGAGCAGCTCCGGGTAGAGATCGGTCGGAACATCTCCTGCCCTGCGGTGGAACGCCAGTGCGCGGGAGTAGTGCTCCCACGATTCGTCGCCTTTCGCTTCGAGCGTCGCCAATCGTCCCCGCGCGCGGTCGATGCGCGCGCGCAGCGCGTCAGTGTCCGCGAGTTGCGCCGCCCGATCGAGGAGACCGCGCGCCTGAGCGGGCTCGTAGCGCTCAACGTGGAGACCGGCAGCCTCGAGCTGCGCGGTCGCCGCGTGAGCGCGCAGCTGTTCGCGGGCCCCGCTCTCGGGCCAGACCCACGCATCGTCCGGCGGGTGTAGCGCTTCCCACCAGTGATGCGCGCGCCGGTCCAGATCCATCGCGTCGCCGCGCTCGCGGGCCATGTGAGCGTGGACCCGCATGCGGTCGGCGACCAGCAGGCGCCCGTAAGCCACGTCGCGGAGGAGCGCGTGGTGGAAGCGGTACGCGTGCTCGACCCGGCGCAGATACAGCAGATCCGCAAGACGCGCGAGCGCCGTTCCGACCTCCGCCACACCGCGGCCGGACAAGAACGCCGCGTCAGCCGTATCGAACGTCTCGCCAACTACTGCCGCGCTCGACAGCAACTCGCGATCGCTCGTGTCCAGCTCGTCAAGGCGTGCGCCAAGCGCACCCTGCAGGGTCAATGGAAGCTCTGTGCCGTGCTCGGTCGTGCGGGCGAGCTCGACGATGAACAACGGATTCCCCTGTGCGCGCTCGATCGTCGTGAGGTCCGTGGCGCCGGCGTGCTCGGCGAGCGCCATGGCGTCGTCATGGTCCAGCGGATCGAGCTCAACGAAGAATCGGTCTCCGCTCGGACGCAGCCCCGTCGCTTGCGCGAACGCCGGCCGAGCGGTGGCGATAAGGAAGAGTGGCCCGCTCGACAGAGTCAGACGCTCGATGATCCGCACCGATGCCTGGTCGGCCCAGTGCAGATCCTCGAGCCACACGACCGGCGACGCGTCCGGTGAGCGCGCCGCGAAGTAGCGACGCCAGGCGTGCACGATCTCGTCGGTACGTTCCTCGTTCCCGAGCGCTCGAAGATCGTCGTCCACGGTGATCCCCGCACCATGCAGCACGCCACGGGTGATCCGGTCGCGTTCCGTCGGATCCTCGACCGAGCTGAGCGCCGCGGCAACCGCGTCGCGGTCAATGGCCGGCCCGCCCAAGAGCTCGCGCCACGCCGCGCCAGCACCAGTCTCCCCAAGCGGACGGAAGCGACCGAGGAGGAATGGCCGCCCGGTGCGCTCGACGAACTCGCGGACCGCGCGGGTCTTTCCCTGTCCAGGTGGCCCGCTTACCAGGGCCAGGACGGCCCGCTGGGAGCTCCTCCGGTACGCGAGATCGAGGATCTCGAGCTCGCTCCGCCGGCCAACGAAGGCGAGATCGACGCTCGGTTGCGCTTCACCGGGAGACTCGAGCTCCCACACCGCCATCGGCGGCAGCCCTTTGAACGACATCTCGCCGAGCGACCGGAATCGCGCGCCTTCCGCAGCGCGCCGGCACGTTGGCCCCACGAGCACTTGCCCCGGCTCCGCCGCTTGCTCGAGCCGGGCGGCGGCATTGACGACCTGGCCGACGCTCATGCGCTGATGCGTCGTGTCGACCGCCGCGAGATCAACGACCGCTTCGCCGGTCTCGATCCCGATGCGCAGACCGAAGGGCGAGTCAGGCGTTGCCGCCCACAGCCGGCAGGCGTGCGCCGCGCGAAGGGCGCGGAGCGGGTCGTCCGCATGAGCGGTCGGCGCCCCGAAGAGCGCGTACACGGCGTCGCCGATGTACTTCTCGACGATGCCACCCTCGGCAACGATGCGCGCGCTCACCGCGGCGAATGCCCCGTCGAGCGCACCCTTCAGCCGTTCGGGGCCCAGCCGGACGGTGAGGTCGGTCGATCCGACGATGTCGATGAACACACAGGTCACGAGGCGGCGCTCTTCCCGTGCTTCGGTCACGGTGGAAGTATCGGCGGTTCCGTTGCCGATGATCGCCCTGTAACTCGGATCGGATCCGAACCGTGACGCCTCTTCCTAGAAGGCGATACGGCGAGGAGAAGCGGCCTCGAACGGTGGGCGGGTCGCAGGTCGCCCTGGTATCGGCGCCGACCGACGAGAGCCTGGGGCGCACCGCTTCTAGGACGAACGCCTCGACCTCCTCGGACTTGCCCTTGACGCTGAAGCGCCCCAATGGCCTGACCTGCGCCAGATCGCGGACAAGGGCGTAGGTCGACGACGAGATGACCACCTGCCCCACCTGGGCACCCGTTTGGAGGCGCGCGGCGAGGTTCACGGCGTCGCCATGGGCCACGAAGTTACGAAACTCCTCGCTCCCGACGTTGCCGACGAGCGCCACACCGCTCGCGACCCCGACGCGGAAGCGAGGGAGCGCCGCATTCTCGCGGACGATGGCCCCGATCGCTTCCTGCATCGCGAGAGCCGTACGGGCCGCCGCGAGAGCGTGCCGTGGCTGTTCAAGTGGCGCGTTGAAGACCGCGACGATGGCGTCGCCCGCGACTGGATGATCGTCCCTCCGTTCGCGAAGATCACGGGAACGACCGCGCCGAAGTAGCGGTTCAACACGCGCACGGTCTCCGCCGGTGGATGCGCCTCGGTGAATGGCGTGAAGCCTTGCAGGTCGGCGAAGAGCGCTGTGATGTCTCGGTTCTCGCCGCCGAGACGAGCCTGTCCCGGATCCGTGAGCAATGCCCGGGCGATCTGCGGAGACAAGTATTGGCCGAACAGCCGACGCACGACCTCGAAAGCGCGGTCGCGCTCGCGGACGGACGCGTACAGCGCAAGGAAGACGACGATCGACACACCAGCGATGTTCAAGACGAACAGCGCGAGGACGACTCCCGGCGGGAGATTGTTCGTGGACCGTAAGGATCCGCCGAGGAACCCGGTGAGGAAAACGAGCGCGATGTACGCGATGAACCAGCGGACCGCCTCACGCGGCGTGGCGAACGCGAGCGCCCCGAGCGGGGCAACGAACGCCCACGCGACGACGACGCTTGACGGAACGAAGCCGCCGAGCACGACCATGAGCACGAACGGCAGCACGAGCATCGCCGTGAGCTGCGTGAGCCTGAACCAGTCGAACCGGCGCGTGATCGCGAACACGACGACGCTGCCCAGCGAGATGACCGTGTAGGTCAGTGGGATCGCGCCGCCCAACGGCTCACCGAAGGCGACATACAGGACGCCCCAGAAGACGGCCAGCGCGGCGACGAGGAGGGCGATGGCGACGAGGAGCGCCTTGCGCAGGCGGACGTCGTCGCTGTCCATCGGATCGTGGCCGATCGCGCTCAGCGCCCTCAGGATGGTGGTCGTGACGGGGAGTATGGACGGCCAGCGCCGCGCGGGTATGTGCATAGGCGATGCGCCGACACAATTAGCGCAGAACTAAAGTGTCCACGCACGCGGGAGGTGGATCGTGACGACCATGCATAACGTCCGGATCGACAACGCACGGCACTCTGCGGAGAAGGCGAAGACGGATCCGTCGGCCGCGCAGCTGAAGGTCGACCTTGTTGGCGACTGGCGGGTGAACCAGACCAAGCCGCAGTTCGGCGGGACCGTCAAATTTGCCAAGGGCGAGACCGTGTTCGAGGCCGACTTCCCGGCGTTCTTGAGCGGGGACGGCCGGGCGCCGTCGCCCCTCATCTACTGCTTCTGGGGCGCGCTCTCCTGCTACGCCTCGACGTTCGCGATGCAGGCCGCGATGGCTGGCATCGAGATCAAGGCCCTGCGCTCACGGCTTCGGCTCAGCGTCGACTTCCGAAGCGCACTCGGCGTCGCCGAGGCCGACCCGCTCGACGTGTTCCGGTTCGAGATCGACGTCCAGACCGACGCGTCGGACGCCGACATCGCGCGGGTGAAGCAGCTCGCCGACGAGCGGTGCCCCGCGATCTGGGCGATGGATCACCAGGTCCCGCATACGACCGAGGTACGCCGGTCGTAGAGCGAGGACGGACCCTTACGCCGGGGTGCGCGCGAAGACGGTCACCCCGCGGGTCTCGAAGTCCTTCGCGTCGCTCTCGTGCTTGCTCCCGGTGAACACGTCGACCTCGCTCGACAACTCGACATCGATGAAGCCGATCTCCTCGAGGAGCACCTTCCACTCTGCATCCAGCAGAGCACCGGCAATTCAGCCGCTCCAGAGCGCGATGTCGTCCTTCGCCTCCTGTGGAACTTCCTTGTGCACCAGGATGTCGCCGATCTGGATCCGTCCGCCCGGCTTGAGCACGCGGCGCATCTCACGGAATACGGCGCGCTTGTCCGGGCACAGGTTCACCACACCATTGCTGATGATCACGTCCGCGGTGTGACCGTCCACTGGCAGCGCTTCGGCGAATCCCTCACGGACCTCGACGTTCGAGAGACCAAGCTCGCGGGCGCCTAGTTCAGTCTTGACCCGCATCTCGGAGGTCATATCGATGGCGATGACCCGGCCAGCAGGACCGACCTGTTGCGCCGCGATCAGGGTGTCCAGTCCAGCTCCGCAGCCCACGTCGACGACCTGTTCGCCCGCCTGCAACGCGCCGAACAGGAATGGATTTCCCATCCCGGCGAACGATGCGACCGTGGCGGGCGGGAGCCGATCGATGACCTCGCTCGGGTACCCAAGCATCAGGGCGAGTGGCCGTCCGGTGTGAAAGTGAAAGCCGACTTCGGGGTTAGTCGCGACCTCGGTGTACTTCGCGGCGATCGCGCGCCGAAGCACCTCGCGATCGACGCGCGCGATGCCGACCTGGCTCACCTCGGACCTCCCGTTGCCCCATGCAACGCCGTTAGCAGGGAATCGTGCTCGCTCTTCGTGTCGATGACCAGCCGCCGCTGGCGCGCTGCACGATGGGGCGGCGGCACAGAACGCCCGATGCCACTACTTGGTCGGCTTCGGCTCCGCGCTCGGCTGCACCGTCGAGCCAGAGCAGCACGCGCCGCAGCAGTTGCCACAGTTACACGCCATCACCTGACTCCTTGCGGTTGATCGACGAGCCGTCATCGTAGCCCCAGCACGTGACGTGACCGGGAGCCCCGGACTCACCGCCCGATGTTGCTGATCACCGCGCCGATGCCGGCGCCGACTGCGGGCCTCAGTCGTGATCGTTGCGTCGTAGCGGACGACGAGTCGACGTTCGAGAATGCTCACGTCAACGTGCATCACTCCTTCGATCGCTCGCGTTCCCGCTACCACCTGTAGCGCACAGGTGGTCATATCAACTCGGCGACGTCGAACGTCAGCTCGCCGTCCGCCGCAGCTCGTCGTTTGGAGAGGTCGTTATCATCTGAACGATGGTGCAGATATGGAACTGACGCGCCACCGCTGCGAAGTCGAATGTATCCATCCCGAGCACGTCACGCCGTTGCTCGGGAAGGTTGTCACCGGCCGAGACGCGGACGACCTCGCAGGGATCTTCGAGCTGCTCGCCGACCCGACCCGCGCGCGGCTACTGCATGCGCTGTCGCTCGCAGAAGAGCTCTGTGTGTGTGATCTCGCGCTGCTCCTCGGCCGCAGCGAGTCAGCCCTCTCTCATCAGCTGCGCTTGTTGCGCGACCGGCGCGTCGTGAGCCGCCGGAAGGATGGTCGAGTCGTCTACTACAGCCTCGCCGACAAGCACATTCGTCACGTCCTCGCGGACGGACTGCGCCATGCGCGCGAGCTCGCTCCGCAGAGCGAGCGCCGGGCGGGCTGATGCTCGAGTCTCGGAGCACCGCCGCCGCGCATCGCGGCCGGCTCCGCATCGTGCTCGGTATCTCGAGCGCGATCCTCCTCGCAGAGGTCGTCGTCGGCTTCGCGGCGAACAGCCTCGCGCTTCTCGCCGACGCCGGTCACGTGTTCGCTGATGTCGTCGGCACCGTGCTCGCGCTCACCGCGATCTGGCTCGCCGCGCGACCCGCGACGCGCGGCCGGAGCTTCGGGTTCTACCGCTACGAGATCCTCGCAGCGGTCGTCAATGCGCTGCTCTTGTTCGCGATCGCCGCGTACGTTCTCATCGGGGCCTGGCGGCGCCTCTTCGAGGCGCCCGAGGTGGCCTCGGGCCCGATGGTTGTCGTCGCCGCTGGCGCGCTCATCGCGAATGGCGTCGGCGCATGGCTGCTGCGCGGGGGCCAGCGCGAGAGCCTGAATCTTCGCGGTGCCTACCTTGAGGTCCTGAACGACGCGTTCGGAGCGGCAGCCGTCCTCGTCGCCGGCCTGGTCATCCGCTTCACCGGCTTCCTCCCGGCGGACGCGATCGCCTCGGGGCTCATCGGTCTCCTCATCCTCCCGCGCACTTGGGGACTCCTGCGGGAGGCGGTCGACGTACTGCTTGAGGCGACACCGAAGAACATCGACATGACGAAGGTCCGCGAGCACATCCTGGAGGCCCCCGGCGTTCGCGACGTCCACGACCTCCATGCCTGGACCATCACCAGCGGCATGAACGTCGTGTCAGCGCACGTGATCGTCGACGAGGGTGCGAAGAACGCCGATGTCCTTGACGCGCTCTGCCGGTGCCTCTCGACCCAGTTCGACATCGAGCACTCGACGTTCCAGCTGGAGACCCATGACCGTCAGCCGGTCGAAGACTCCGCGCATCCGTGATCAAGCGGATGCTGTTAGTCGCCACGCTGCTCCTGGGATCGACGACGGTCGCGCTCGGGCACGAGCAGCACCGGGTCGGCAAATACACCGTCGAGATGGGCTGGCGTGACGAGCCGGCGCTCGAGGGGGCCGCCAACGCGGTGTACCTGGAGGTCCTCGAGACCGCGACGGGCACGTCCGTCGAAGGGCTTGCCAAGACACTCCGGGTCCAGGTCAGCTTTGGCGGCGGCGCGCAGTCGTTCGAGCCGCCGCTCCAGCCGCTTGCTGGCACCCCGGGCGCCTATGTGGCCGACATCATCCCCACCCGGGCAGGCGACTACATCTTTCATCTCATCGGCACGATCGACACCGTGCAGATCGACGAGCGCTTCGAAAGTGGACCGGCGCGATTCGATCCAGTCATGGTGCCAAACGGAATCCAGTTCCCCGATCAGCTGGGCAGCAGCGAGTCGGCGGCCCGTGAGCTCCAGGCGGTGCGCGACAGTGAGACCGCGACTCGACTCATCGCGATCGCCGCGTTGCTCGTGGGCGCGGTCGGTATCGGGCTCGCGGTGGCAACGCGGAGGCGGTCACGCGGGGACGCTTCTTCGACCACGCAGTCCCCGCGGTAGCCGCGAGACCCGACGGACGAGGGCCACCAGCGTTGAGGTGCTCGCTAAGGGTGAACGAACAGTTCGAGTCAGGCTGATGTCGGTCTCGGCGCGCGGTCTTAGCGCCGGCTTTCCGCGAGTGCGGCCTTGCGCGCGTGGAACTCCTCGACATCGATCTCGCCACGCGCGAGCCGCTCCCCGAGGATCGACATCGGGGTCGGGCCGGCCGCGCCGCGATCGCTGGCGCCAGCGTCGCGCGGCCGCGCGAGCGTCGTGATCAGCCACACCGTAGCGGCGACGACGAACACCCAGAAGAGCACCATGAACAGCATCCCGAACCCCATGCCCCAGCCCCATTCCCAGCTATAGCCCATCACCTCAGATCACCTGCCTTCGTGGCGAAGCTAGCACTGTCACGACGCGCACTCTCGGGCCGAACGGCCCAATGGTGAGGGGCGAAGTGCCTTTGCGATAACGCGTCCGGAGGATGCGACACGCGAGCGAGCGGAGGAACCCAGCGTGCGCCCCTGCCGCTGGGATTGTCACCGGGCGAATTCGCCTCGAACCCGAATGATCTGCCCCGGTTTCGTGTATGCGGTTGTACCGCGTGTGTATCACGCCGTGTATCACGCGTGACCCCTCGCTCAAGCGGTGAACGCAATTACCGGCATGCATCTCTTGCTCACTACACTCGCTCTCGGCCTGCTGCCCGCCGGGAGGAATCACCACAATGCCCGGCGACCGAACCTTTTACAGCTGCATCACGGCCCATGCGATGGACAGACATGCGTGACGAGCACACCTCGCTCCTCGAGGTGATCGATAGTTTCCTCGTCCATCGCCACGACCTATCCCCCGCGACCGTCGCCAACTACCGGCTCGCGATCCGCTCGTTCGCCGACTGGACCACGGCGACCATTGGCCGGCCCGCCGAGGTCGGCGACCTCGAGGCCGGCACCGTCGAAGCGTTCCTCGCCGACCGGAGGTCCACCGGCTCGGCTCAATCCGCGCGCAGCGCCTGGGTGGCGTTGCGCTCGCTCGCGCGATTCCTCGCCGAGCGCCGGATCCACCACGAGCTCGGCGAGTCGACCCTCCGGATGGTCCGGATGCCTCGCGTCAAGGACGAGGTCCGCCGGGCCCTCAGCGACCCGGAGATATGGCCCTCATCGAGCGAGCCGCAGACGGCGAGCAGGGCGGCCGCGACGCGGCCCTCGTCTGGACGCTGCTCGGCTGCGGCCTTCGCCGCGAGGAGCTCGTCGGCCTGCGCCTCCAGGACCTCGTCGCCGCGGAGCGGCGGCTCCACGTCCGGGCCCTCACGAGCAAGTCGGTGCACTCCCGCGACGTCACCGTCCCGATCGAGACCCTGAAGGCCCTCGACACGTACGTCCACGATCACCGCGTCGGCGCAGCGGAGCCGGACGACCAGCTGTTCACCGACCGCCACGGCCACGCCCTGACCGGCAACGCGGTCCGCAAGCTCTTCGAACGCCTGAAGACCCGGACCGGGATCCGCGACCTCTGCGCCCACATGCTCCGGCACACCTGGGCGACGAACTTCCATCGCTCCGGCTCCGGCTCGCGCTTCGACATGCAGGTCGAAGGCGGTTGGACCACCGGACGGATGGTCGAGCGGTACTGCAAAGCGCGACCGTTCGAGGAACGTCGCAAAGCACCATCGCCATTCACCGCATCGCGGGCCGCGCAGAAAGAGAAGCGGCCTGCAGAGAAGCGGCCCTCACAGCAAAGAAGCGGCCTGGACGGAAACCGAGCGGCGTAATCGTCAACAACGCCAAGCGAAGTAGCCCGGATGGGATTCGAACCCATGACCTCTTCCTTGAAAGGGAAGCGCCCTAGACCGCTAGGCGACCGGGCCGCGAGTGACCTGATTATCCGCCCGTATGCTCCGAGCGGTGTCACCACAGTTCAAGACGATCATCGAGCCGTTCCGCATTCACTCGGTCGAGCCGTTGCGGCTCACGACGGAGGACGAGCGCCGCGGGAAGATCCGCGAGGCCGGCTACAACCTGTTCAACCTCCGCGCCGAGGACGTCCTGATCGACTTCCTCACCGACTCAGGCACCGGCGCGATGTCGCGCGACCAGTGGGCCGCGATCCAGCACGGCGATGAGAGCTACGCCGGCTCACCGTCGTGGTTCCGCTTCCTCGCTGCAGTGCAAGAGCTCTTTCCGTTCAAGCACGTGATCCCCACGCACCAGGGACGGGCAGCGGAGCGGATCCTGTTCTCGGCGATCGCGGGTCCCGGCAAGGTCGTCCCGAACAACACCCACTTCGATACGACGCGCGCGAACATCGAGGCGACCGGCGCGGAGGCCGTCGACATGGTGATACCCGAGGGCCGCCAGCCGGGACTCGTGCACCCGTTCAAGGGGAACATGGATCTCGACGCGCTCGAGACGCTGCTGAAGGCGCGCGCCAAGGACGTGCCGGTCGTCATGGTGACGATCACGAACAACTCCGGCGGCGGGCAACCGGTGTCGCTCGAGAACCTGCGCGGCGTCCGGAAGCTCTGCGACCGCCACCACGTCCCGCTGTTCCTCGACGCCTGCCGCTTCGCGGAAAACGCCTGGTTCATCAAGACTCGCGAGAAGGGCTACGCCGACAAGGCGGTGCCCGACATCGTCCGCGAGATGGCCGCACTCGCGGACGGGATGACGATGAGCGCGAAGAAGGATCCGATGGGCAACATCGGCGGCTGGCTTGCGATGAACGACGACGCGCTCGCCGAGCGCTGCCGGAACCTCCTCATCCTCACCGAGGGCTTCCCGACGTACGGCGGGCTGGCCGGCCGCGACCTCGAGGCGATCGCGCAGGGATTGAAGGAATGCGTCGAGCCGGACTACCTCCGTTACCGCATCCGCTCGACCGAGTACCTCGCCGACGCGATCGAGCGCGCGGGCGTGCCGATCGTGAAGCCGGCCGGCGGCCACGCGGTGTACATCGACGCCGGCACGATGCTCGCGCACATCTCGCCGCTCGCCTACCCGGCGCAGGCGCTCTCGATCGCGCTCTACGAGGCAGGCGGCATCCGCACGGTCGAGATCGGCAGCGTGATGTTCGGCAAGCATCCGGATGGCAGCGAGACGCCTGCGGCGATGGAGCTCGTGCGCATGGCGATCCCGCGGCGGACGTACACCCAGAGCCACATCGACTACGTGATCGAGGTCGTCGCCGAGGTCGCGAAGCGCGCGCCCTCGCTGCCCGGCTACAAGATCGTCTCCGAGCCGCCGCAGCTCCGGCACTTCACCGCGCGGTTCGCGCCCCTCTAGGCAACCCCAACGATCCGCGCGACGGCGTGAAGCGACGCTCGCGTGGCCGCGTCCGCACCCGGAGCCGACCGTTCGATGATCCGCACCGCTCGCGGCACGTCGAGGTCGTTCTCGAGTGCGGCGAGCGCCGCGCGGCTGTCGCGATCGCGGCCGATCGGGCCGATCGGAGCGCGGCCGAGCGCGTCCGCCAGCGCCTTCTGACGCAAGCGCGCGCGATCGAGCAGCGCCTCATCGTGGTCGAAGGGCTTCCGGTAGTGACGATCGAGGAGATAGAGCCGGAGCGCGCGCGGGTCGGTCGTCTTCAGGGCATCGCGGACGAAGACCATGTTGCCGTCGGACTTCGACATCTTCTTCCCGCCAAGCTGCATCGGCGCGACGTGCGCCCAGGTCGTGGCGAACGGCCGCTTGCGGGTCGCCGTCTCGGACTGGGCGATCTCGTTCTCGTGATGGGGATAGATGAGGTCCGTGCCTCCGCCGTGCAGGTCGATCCGATCGCCGAGGTGATGGCGGATCATCGCCGAACATTCGAGATGCCAGCCCGGCCGGCCGCGGCCCCACGGGCTCGCCCAGGTCGGCCCATCGTCGACGAAGCGCCAGAGCGCGAAGTCGCGCGGATCCCGGCGGCCGGAGTCCTCGAGCTCGGCATCGTCCTGGCCGGCGAGGATGCGTCGCATCGCCGCAGGAGGAAGGCGCGAGAGCTGGCCGTAGCGCGGGTCCGCGCCGACCGGAAAGTACACGCCGCGCGGAAGGACGTAGGCAGCCTTGCGGCGCCCGAGCGCGCGAATGAGCGCGAACATCGCGGGCAGCTCCATCGTGGCGTGGCAGATGACGTCGGGCTTACGCCACCCGAGCTTCCGCATGTCGGCGAGATACGCGCGCTCCTCGCGCCGGCCAAGCTCGCGCCAGCCCACGTGATCGCGCGCCGCGCGCTGCAGGATCGACTCGTCGATGTCGGTGACGTTCTGGACGTAGCGGACCGGGTGACCGGTGGCCTCGAGGAGCCGCGCGATCACGTCGAACGTCAGGAAGGTGCGGGCATGCCCGAGATGCGTGGTGTCGTAGGGCGTGACGCCGCAGACGTACATCGTGAAGCGGCGCCCGCGCGCGCGGACCGGCGCGATCGCGCGACGGCGAGTGTCGTACAGACGGAGCACGCGCTCCGGACGATATCCTCGCGACCGGTGCTCCGTTCAGTGGACCCCCGCGAAGTGATCGCGACGCTCGAGCGTGTCGCGTCGCCTCCGACCGCGCCGTATCACGAGTGGCGCGCGCTCGACGCGATCGCCGTCGAGCTGAAGCGGCTCGGCCTCGTGCCCGCGCGCGACCCGTACGGCCAGCTCTCGGTGCATCTGGTGCGTGGGATCGCGGAGCGGGCGCTCGTGTTCGTCGCGCATACGGACCACCCCGGTTTCGAGGTCACCGAGGTCAATGGGACGCGCGGCCTCGCCCGATTCCGCGGCGGCATGGAGCCGAAGTACTTCACCGGGCGCTCGTTCCCGCTCATCGTCCACCGCGACGGCGTGACGGACGGCGGCCGGGCGACCGGGAGCAGCTACGTCCACGACCCGGTGCTGCCCGACTGGTCCGCGGGGTATTGCGAGATCGCCGCCGAGCGGCCGCTCGCGGTCGGCGATTGGGCGGTGCTCGATGTGCCGGCGTTCGAGCGGCGCGGGAACGAGCTGCACCTGCGCAGCGCGGACGATCTCGCCGGCTGTGCGGTCATCGTCTCGACGCTTCAGGCGCTTCGCGACGAGACCCGCCCGTTCAGCGTGCACGCGGTCTTCACGCGGGCCGAGGAGCCCGGCCTATTCGGTGCCCGGCTCATCGCCGAGGACGCGAGCATCCCGAAGGACGCGTACGTCGTGTCGGTCGAGGCAAGCAATTCGCGGTACGCGCCGGCGGGCGCGGGTGTCGTCGTGCGGGCCGGCGACTACCACAACACGTTCAGCAACGAGGCCGAGCGCTACCTGCGCGTCGCGCAGGAGCGCCTGGCCGAGCGCGGCATCGCGACCCAGCGACGTCTGCTCCCCGGCGGGACGTGCGAGGCATCCGCGTTCGTGCGGCTCGGGTGGGTCGCGACCGGCATCGCGCTGCCGAACACCGGGTACCACAACGCCGGCGCCGACGGCGATCTCGTCGCAGAAATGATCCGCATCGAGGATGTCCTATCGGCGATCGCCCTCTTGGCGGAGGCCGCGGTCGCCGCGGGCGCCGACGAGCAGGAGGAATGGTGGCCGGACGTGCGCGTCGTTCCTGAGGAAATACGCGAACGGCTCGCCCGGTCGGCCACCATACACAACGAAGATGTGTCGACCTCTTGACGCACCGGTCGGCGGGTGTAGAACAGGGGTGGAGCTCCAAACGCGAGACCGACGAATCACATCGGAGGTCGAATGGTTCGGATCCATCTTCGCTACGAGGTCCTGGAAGTCGATCGATGACGCCCTCGGCGGAAGAGGGCCTGTCGATCGGGGACGCCGGCCACGAAGCTGCGTAGTCGAGACCACCGTCAAAGGTGTTTCCCAAACTGAGGCCGGATGCCCGGCCAGCACTTTGACATGGAACGGCGTCCCCGCAGGGACCTGAATGTCTGAAAGATCACAGAGGCCCTCGCCACGGCGAGGGCCTCCTGTTGTCTAGGCTCTGCCCACGTGGACGAGACGTTCGAGACCGAATGGCAATGGTTCCGCCGGTCCATCCGAGACTCCCTCCTCCGGCCAAGCCGCTTCGCGGCGAGCCTCGCGCGCGAGCACTACGGCATCGCCGGCGTCCTGGTCGCGATCCTTGCCGGCATCGCGCTGTCGATCTCGATCGACGCGCTCGTCCTCTCCGCGAAGGGCTTCAGCGCCCTCGACTACACGACCCGGATCTTCATCGACGCGCTGCTGCTCGGCATCCGGCTCGCGATCGTCGCGGCTCTGGTGTCGGGCGCGGTCGCCCTGTTCATGCGGCTCGTCCGTCACGCCGAGCTCTCGATGGATCAGGCGTTCACCGCACTCACCTTCGCGCTCACCCCACTCTTCCTGATGCCCGTGCTCGCGGCGGCCCTCGGGATCGTGCCGCAGTCCCTGCCGATCGTGGGCGTCCTCGCCGTCCTTCTGCTCGCGCGGCTCGTGTACGGCCTGTTCACGAACCTGCGGCCGCTCGCGCCGCTCGCGCTCACGGTCGCGGCCGTCGCGATCGTCCTCGCGAGCGTTCCGATCACGCTCCCCGATCAGGTCTCGCGCATCGAGTTCACGGCACTGGCGTACGAGCCCGGTCTCGCTCCGCCGATCGCCGCGACCCCGCCCGCGGGCGGTTCGGCCGTCGCGGGCGACGGCTTCGACCTGATCCTGCCGGCGCGGTGGAAGGAAGTGCATCTCGGGATCGCCGGCGAGCTCGCGCGCTATCAGACCGACACTGACGTCCTCGTCGTGATTCGAGCGACCGGAAGCGCGCTCGTGACGCCGGACAGCTACGCCGAGAACGTCGCGCTGGCCTGGCGGCGCGGGCTCGATGAGACCAGCTCGCGCCGGTCGATCGAGCGGAATGGCGATCTGCTGCTGATCGACGACACGTATCGGGGTGCGGTCGACGGCCGGCCCGAGCTGCTCCGGCAGTTCACGACCGTCGTTGGGACGCAGGGGCTGGCGCTCATGTTCCGGTACATCGAGCCTGACGACGCGGCGGCGATCAGCGAGTCCACGTCGATCGCAGCCTCGTGGCGCGTTCGAGGGCCCTAGGCCAGCGGCACCTCGCGGACCCATCGTCGTTTCTCGTCCGGGTCGATCGAGCGTCCAATTCGAAAGGCGCGCATCTCTGGCACTGGTCCCCGCAGCGACACGAGAACATAGAACGCGTCGGGATACTGGGCACCGTCCCGGTCCCATGGTGACGGGAATGGCTGGGTCGCTGGATGGCTGTGGTAGATCGCGCGAATGTTCTCTTCTCCAATTTGCGTGAGTACCTGGTGCAATACCCGCGCGTCAATTGCGAACTTGGTCACCGGCGTCGGATGCACGTTCTCACAGCAGAGAATCACGAGTTGATCGTCGAGGGCCAAGACCATGCCGCAGGCCTCTCGCGGCGCTTTGGCACGCGCGTGCGCGATGATGTCGTCCCGCACGCTGGTCGGAAGGGCAAGCCGCTCGATCACCCGCCCGCCATCGCCGGGATCACCATGACCTCGCTGCCGTCGGGCACCGCCGTGCCGAGGCCGCCGGAGTCGCGAGCGTCGATGTCGCCGACGTAGACGTTCACGTACGACCGGATGGTGCCGCGGTCGTCGAGCACCCGCGACCGGAAGCCCGGGTGCCGGCGGTCGATGTCCGCGAACACGTCGGCGAGCGTCGCGCCGGATGCCTCGATCTTCACCTTGCCGCCGACCGCGTCTCGCAGGACGCCGGGCAGCCGAACGGTCACCGCCATGTCATCACTCCCACATCGGCGTCGAGAGATAGCGCTCCCCGCCATCAGCCAATAACGCGACGACCACGCCCTCCTGTTCCCGCGCGACCTGCACCGCTGCGGCGACCGCACCGCCGCCTGATGGTCCGCTGAGGATCCCTTCTTCGCGCGCGAGCCGTCTGGCCATCGCGATCGCGTCGTCGGTCGCCATCGTCCGGTGCTCGTCCACGGCGGCTTCATCCCAGATCGGCGGACGGAGAGCGGTCGGCATGTGCTTCCACCCCTCGATCCCGTGCAGCGCGTCATCGGGCTGGACGGCGACGATCCGCACGCCTCGCGGGCGCAGCGCCCGCGAGATCCCCACCACGGTGCCCGACGTGCCGACGCCCGCGACGACGTGCGTGACCCGGCCGTCGGTCTGGGACCAGAGCTCAGGCCCGGTCGACAGCTCGTGGGCCAGCGCGTTCGCGGGGTTCGCGTATTGGTCGAGGTACACGTACGCCGGATCCTGCGCGAGGCGCCGCGCCTGAAGGATCGCACCGTCGCTCCCATCGAGCGGATCGGAGAGCCTGAGCGCCGCCCCGAACGCCGCGGCAATGCGCTTTCGCTCGGGCGAGAGCTTGTCCGGCATGCAGAGCTCGACGCGGTGACCGCGGACCGCGCCCACGAGCGCGAGCGCCACCCCCGTGTTCCCGCTCGTCGCATCGAGGAGGGTCTTGCCGTCGAGGTCGAGGCGCTCCTCCGCGTCCAGGACCATCCATAGCGCCGCGCGATCCTTCACGCTGCCGCCCGGATTGAACGACTCGAGCTTCGCCCACAGCTCCGCGCGCAGTCCGGCGCCGATGCGGCGCAGCGGGACCAGTGGCGTGTCGCCGATGGAAGCGAGGATCGTGCCCGCGACGAGCTCGGCGACGCGCTCACGCGTGAGCCGGGTCAGGCTTTGACGCTCTCCAGGGCGCGGCGCGCCAGGCGGAGGGCCTCCTCGCCGTCGCCGGCCGACTCGGCGGCGTGCGACCAGCGGTCGAAGATCATGCGGAGCAGGTGCGGTGCGCGCTCCTCGGCCAGCTGGCGGGCCTCTTGGAACGAC
>DATCOR010000016.1:0-10525 GCA_036564585.1 Candidatus Limnocylindria bacterium
GCGACTCTAGCGCGCATCCGCACGCCGGTCCCACACGTATCGAGTGGGAAGACCGTCCACCTCCTCCACGCAGCGAATGGGGTGGCCACGCGCGGCCGCCCCATTCGCGCCCTTCATCCGACCGCCACCTATCGTTCGCGCTCGTGGACGACGCCATCCTCGACGGCTCGCTCGAGGACGCCATCCGAGCGATCCGCTCGCGGTCGGTCAGCGCGCTCGAGCTCACCGACGCGTGCCTCGCGCGGATCGCCGCGCGCGCAGACGACCTGAACGCCTTCATCACGGTCACCGCGGACGACGCGCGGCGCCGGGCAGAGCGTGCGAGCGGCCCGCTGGCCGGGGCACCGCTCGCGCTGAAGGACCTCTTCGAGGTCGCCGGCGTGCCGACGACCGGTGGGTCGAAGCTCTTCGCGCAGAACATCCCGCGCGAAGACGGCGAGATCGCGCGCCGGCTGTTCGCCGCGGGCGCGGTCGACCTCGGGAAGACGAACCTGCACGAGTGGGCCTTCGGCGTGACGACGGACAACCCGCACTTCGGGCCGACCCGCAACCCGTGGGGTCTCGAGCGGATCCCCGGCGGCTCGAGCGGCGGCAACGGCGCCGCGCTCGTCGCGGGCCTCTGCTTCGGCACGATCGGCAGCGACACCGGTGGCTCGATCCGGATCCCGGCATCGCTCTGCGGCGTCGTCGGATTGAAGCCGACGTATGGCCGGGTCAGCCTGCGCGGCGCGATCCCGCTGGCCTGGTCGCTCGACCATCCGGGGCCGATGACCCGCACCGTTCGCGACGCCGCGGTGCTGCTGCAGCAGATCGCCGGCTACGACCCGGGAGACCCGGTCTCCGCGGACGTCCCGATCGACGACTACGTCGCGGACATCGAGTCGGGCATCCGGGGCCTGCGCATCGGCGTCGTGCGCGGTCGCTTCTTCGAGCGCCTGGCGCCGAATGAGCAGCCAGCCCCGGAGGTGGCGGCCGCGTTCCGCGCCGCGACCGTGACGCTCGCGGGCGAAGGGGCACGGATCGAGGACGTCGAGCTGCCGCGGACCGACGAGCTCCGCGGCACCCAGCACGTGATCATCGGGACCGAGGCGGCCGCGTACCACCACGAGCGGATCGCGAGCGACCGCGCGTCCTACGGCACTGACGTGGCGCAGCGGATCGAGACCGGCGCGCGGCACACGGGGATCGCGTACGCGACGGCGCGGCGAACGTGCGACGAGCTCCGGCGCGCGTACGCCGACGCGCTGGCACCGTGGGACGCGATCGCGCTTCCCACCACCCCGATGACGGCGCCCCTGCGGGTCGGCCAGGATGCCGTCGCGGCCGCGGCGACGCTCACCGCGTACACCTCGCCATTCAACCTCACCGGCCTGCCGGCGATCTCGATCCCGTGCGGCTTCGACGCGAACGGCCTCCCGATCGGGCTGCAGCTGGTCGCCCGGCCGTGGGCCGAAGCGCGGCTGCTCAGGGTCGCGCGGGCGTACGAGCGCGCGACGTCATGGCACGAGCGCCGGCCAGGATGAGGGCGAGCGCCTGGATCTGGGCGATCGGCTCACCCGGATCGGTCGAACCAAAGAGGAACACGGCGAGCAGGGCGATGAGCGCCGCAACGACGAGAAGGCAGCCGCAGCCGGTGATGGTCTAGTCGGGAGCTAGCGCCGCCCGCATGCGCAGCCGCCGCCGGTGTCGAGCTTCGGATTGCGGACCGTGAAGCCACCACCCATGAGCGCGTCGACGAAGTCGATGGTGGAGCCCTCGACGTACGGCAGGCTGTCCGGGTCGACCGCGACCTCGATGCCGCCGCGCTCGACGACCGCGTCGTCGGGCAGCCAGGCTTCGTCGAGCGCGAGGCCGTACTGGTAGCCGCAGCAGCTCTGACCGGCGACGTACACGCGAAGCACCCGCTGGGCCGGGTTCTGCGACATGAGCCCGGAGAGCTTCTCGGCGGCGAGCGGAGTCAACTCGATCACGAGACCAACCTATCACCGCGCCTTGGGCACGTCCGCCGCAGGCGCCTGATAAGGTCCGGCCGATGGATCGCGACGCCGCGTACGCGCTCCTCTGCGAGCACACGAAGGGCGACAGCCTGCGCAAGCACGGGCTCGCGGTCGAGGCCGCGATGCGCCGGTTCGCCGTTCGCTTCGACGGCAATGAAGAGGAATGGGCCGTGACCGGCCTGCTGCACGACTTCGACTACGAGCGCGATCCCGAGGGACACCCGCAGAACGGCAAGCCGATCCTCGAGCAGGCCGGCGTGCCGGGGACGATCGTCCACGCGATCCAGAGCCACGGCGACCACACCGGCATCCCGCGGGTCACGCCGATGGAGAAGACGCTCTACGCGGTGGACGAGCTCTGCGGCTTCGTGACCGCGGTCGCGCTCGTCCGTCCATCCAAGCGGGTGGCCGAGGTCGAGCCCGCATCGGTGCGCAAGAAGATGAAGGACAAGGCGTTCGCGCGCGCGGTGAGCCGGGAGATGATGCTCGCCGGCGCCGACGATCTCGGGGTGCCGTTCGACGAGCTCACCGCTGAGGTCGTGACCGCTCTGAGCGGCGTCGCCGAACGGCTCGGACTGGCCGGCCCGACGGCGTGAGCCAGGAGCGCGACGAGCGCCGCCTTGTTGGAGGCGCCGGTGCGTTCGCGCAACCGCGCGATGTGCTTCTTCACGGTGCCCTCTGAGACGCCTGCGCGGCGCGCGATCTCCTTGTTCGTGAGCCCAGCCGCGATCGCGGTCACGATCTCGCGCTGACGGAACGTCAGCGGGTCAGCGCGGCGTAGCTGCACGCGCAGCCAGCGAGCGGCCCGCCACCCCGCGACCAGCCCACACAGCAACGCGGCCGTCCGATCCACCAGAGGACCGAACGGCCGCGGCTTGAACACGTCGGGAACTGGCGGGGCTAGCTGGCCTTCTTCAGTCCGGCGCGCCGGCGGACGACCTCGTGCTCGTACTTCTCGAGGAACAGCTGACCGCCGCAGCGCGGGCAGAGCGGCTGCTCGCCGGCGTCCCAGACGGGCGCACGGTCACCACCCGTGACATGCGAGTACGCGGCGCGGAGCTGCTCCGGGGTCGGGCGCCGCGATTTCGTCGCGACGAGGACCTCGCCGGAACCGTGGCCGCAGAAGTAGCAGTAGAGCTCGGCTCGAAGCATCGAATGGCCTCCAGAACTGCTCGATAGAACGGCGAGCAGTCCTCCGTTGTTCCATACCGACGAACGGGCGTTCGGGTTTCCGTATCGCCGGATACAACGGAGTTACGAACGCGGGGGGCCGCCGGACGGGTGGGCCGGACTAGCCGGCGGCGACCACGTCCAGGGAGACGAGCTCGGAGGGATCGCGCAGCACGGTGAGCTGGCGGATCACCCCCCGCGGGATGATGTGGAAGTCGTTGTGGCGATATTCCTTGCCCGCGTTGGTGATGTCGTAGTCGCCGACGACCACGATGTAGTCGTCGGTCTCCTTCCAGAGCAACCCGCAGGTGAGCTTGCGCAGCCGGTAGGGCTCGAAGTCCTCCGGGATCGCCGTGCGCGTGTACGCGGTGATGTCTTCCCACTCGACGGCGACGAGCGCAGTGCCGAGCCGATCGACCGCGTCCAACTTTCCTCTCCTCAACGAGCGAGCGAGCGCTGTGCGCTCACCGGTACATCTCGCGGCCGGATGTGGCCGCTCGCGTACAGGAACGGACGATATGAGGGCGCGTTCCGGTGTCAATGCTCCGGACGCGCGGATTCCCCGCGATTGATACGCGTTGAGGGGTATGACCTGGCCGCGCCCGGTCGGCCGCTCGGTCGAGGAGCGGTCGATGACGGTGCTCAGCTTGCCTGCCGTCCGCGGGCGATGAGCTCGGCGACCTTCTGGCCGCCCTTCTTGCCGATCTCCTCGAAGTGCTCGTGGCCGTACTTCTCGGAAACGGCGTCGCCACCGATCTTGCCGATGCGACCGTAGAACCGCGCGCCGTAGAGCTCTTTCACCTTCTGCCCGCCCTGCTTGCCGATCTGCTCGTAGAACTCGGCGCCGTGCCGCTGCGCGGTCGTGCGCCCGCCCTTCTTGCCGATCTGCTCGTAGAACTCCGGACCATGGCGCTGCGCGGTGGTCGCGCCGCCCTTACGCCCGGCCTCGGCCACGGTCATCGCGCCCTTGTTCTTGGTCATCCCGCTCACTCCTTCATGACGCCTGCGCACCAGCGGCTTTCCGGCCGCCCGATGGGCCGCTCTGGCTGCAAGTTCCATACCGACGCTCGCTCGGCCGTCCACCGTGCGGGCAATCTCCGGACACTCAATGCCCGATCTGCATCCGAACCGTGCACAGGTCGGTGCAGCCCAGGGCGAGCCGCGTCGCGTTCGACAGATCGATCGCGCGGCCGGCGACGTGGGGGCCCCGATCGATCACCGTCACGGTGATCGAGCGGCTCCCGTAGGTGAGGACCAGGCGCGTCCCGCACGGCAGGGTGAGATGGGCCACCCCGAGGATCTCCGGCGTGTAGGTCTGGCCGCAGGCGGTCTTGTTGCCGTAAAAGCCCGGTCCGTACCAGGACGCCAGGACGATCGCGCCGTCCTGCACCCCGACCGCGGCGGGTGCGGCCGGTGCGAGCGCTGCGACCGGAACCGGTTGCGGCGCCGCGACGGCGGCCTCGGCCGGTGCCGGCTCCGCCGGCGAGGCGACGGTGGCGGGAGCGCTCTCGAAGCCCGCGACGGTGACGGCCTCGGGTCGCGCGACGCGCGCGAGCGCGATCTCGCGAAGCTGCGGAAGGTCGGCGGCCGTGTTCGCGCCAGCAACGAGCGCGCGGCCGTCGGCGATGTGCTCGGTGAGAAGCGTGATCGCGAAGAGCATCGCGAACACGGCGAGTCCGGTGCGCGCCAGGTACGCCGGCATGCAGTACACCCCCCCGGTTGTCTGCACGCCAGGGAGGCAGGCCGGGGTCCACCACCTGTCCACGACCGCGTCGCGTGTCGCCGTGTGGCACATCGCGTGCGGGGCAACGGCTCGCTTCTTTGGTCGGTCTTTCTCGCGATGCGATACGCGGCCGTTACCGCGGCGTCACGGAGTCGTTGCAGGGACCGCGATCGCGACGAAGCGCGGATCGGTCGGATTCGGACCGGTCGAGGTCTGCAGGGTGAGCCGTTCTCCGTTGGTCGGCTGCACCCACGACACATCGTCGGGCGGCACGCGGGGGTGGACTTCGCTGATCACGTACCGGAGCGCACGGAGATCCGGTGTCGAGATCACGACCTGATCGCCGGGCTGCGCATTCCACAACGAGAGGAACATCCCGGTGCGGGCGTGTGCGTAGAGGTACGTGTTGCTACCGAGGCTCGGGATCGACGTTCCGGGAAGATGGAACGCGAACCCCTCGGGAGTCTTCTGCTGATCGATGTCGCGGGTGATGTCGCCCTCGGCGATCGGAAGGTCGATCCCCAACCGCTGGATGGTGACGCGATATCCGAGCGGGATCGGAGTACGCGGATCCCGCGTCGCCGAGGCGTTCGGGGTCGAGATCGGCTCCGTGGTCGTGGCGATGGCGAGCGGAGTCGGTGCGACGGACGGGGGCGTGGGCGTGGGCGTGCCGAGGCTCGCCTCCGCGAGGAGCAAGATGCCGATGAGGACGAGCACGCCGCCAGCGACGACCGGAAGCGACCGTTTTCCTATGCGATAGTGCGGCGCACATCCCATGCCGAAGTCGATGGACCACGCCGGCCGACGCGCGCGCGCTGCAGCCCGCTGCCTGGACTCGGGCATCGCCGCGCTGCTGCTCGCCCCCGGCTCCGACCTCACCTACCTGAGTGGCTACCGGACCTTCTCGAGCGAGCGGCTCACGTGTCTCGTCCTCGCCAGCGATGGGATCGCGACGCTGGTGGTCCCGGAGCTCGAAGCGCCACGCGCCGCGGCCGCGGCGCCGGACCTCCGCCAGGAGACCTGGTCCGAGACGGCCGATCCGTACGCCCTGGTCGCATCCCTCGTCACGCGACAGGGCGCCATCGCGGTCGCGGACCAGATGTGGGCGTCGTTCGTCTTGCGTCTGCAGCAGAGTCTGCCCGGCCGGACGTTCCGCGAGGCCTCCGTGATCACGCGCGAGCTCCGGATGCGGAAGGACCGTGCCGAGCTCGACGCGCTGCGCGCGGTCTCCGCATCAGCCGACCGGGCGTACGTTCGCGCGCTCGATCTCGACTTCGCCGGCCGCACGGAGCGCGAGATCGGCGCGGACCTCGCCGCGCTGCTCCGGGACGAGGGACATGACGAGGTCCTGTTCACCATCGTCGGCGCCGGCGAGGATGGCGCATCGCCGCACCATCAGACCGGCTATCGGAAGATCCGCAACGGCGACGCGGTGGTCCTCGATTTCGGTGGGACCCGCGCGCACTACGGCTCGGACATCACGCGCACGGTGCACGTCGGCGATCGCCCGAGCGACGAGCTGATCCGTGTCCATGACGTGGTGCTTCGAGCGCAGCAGGCCGGCTACGAGGCGGCACGCACCGGCGCGGCCGCGCAGTCGGTCGACGCGGCAGCGCGCGCCGTCATCGCGGAGGCCGGCTACGGCGACTTCTTCATCCACCGTCTCGGCCACGGGATCGGTCTCGACGGGCACGAGCATCCGTACCTCGTGTCCGGAAACGACCAGCCACTCGAGCCGGGTATGGCGTTCTCGATCGAGCCGGGCGTGTACCTGCCCGGCCGGTTCGGCGTACGGATCGAGGACGTGGCGATCATCGGCGACGACGGACGCTGCGAGGGCCTGAATCACGTCGACCGCGCGCTCGCGACCGTCCGCTGATGCGCTTCGCGCTCGCAGCGGGCTTGGCCGCGGCGCTGGACCTTGCGGTCCTGCTGCGCATCGATCAGTGGATCGGTACGGCCGCGCTCCTCGCCGTCGGCTATCTCCTCTTCGCGTCCGCGGGCGCCGGCTTCTTCGCCGGGTCGCGGAGCGGCCTGGCCGGTGCGCTCGCGGTGATCGGGGGCGTGGTCCTCTCGGGTCTGGTGCAGTACTGGCCGCGCGTCGCCTACGCGAACGACCCCGGCGTGCTCCTGGGCTTCGAATTCCAGCTGCTCATCGCGTTCGTGCCGTACGAGATCGGCGGCGCGATCGCGGGGTTCCTCGGAGGCGCGGTGCGTGGCCGGGCGCTCCGCGCGCGCAGCCCCGCGCCGTGACGATGGCGCGAATGCTCGCGTCGGTGCTCGCGACGACGACCGGGCTCGCGTTCTGGTGGGGTCTCACCGAGCCGTTGCCGGTGCCGCCGGTCATCCTCCTCGGCGTCAGCGCGGGCATCCTCCTCTGCGCCGGCGTGATCGCGGGGCGCCTCGGTGTCGTGGCGGCGCCGTGCGCGCTCCTCTTCTCGCTGTTCCTCGGGAGCATCCTCGCGACGCAGATGCATCAGGCCTTCACCCCGTCGTTCGCGCCGGTGTCCCGCTTCGGTGGGCTGCTCGTACTCGAGCTGCCGGCGATCCTCATCCCGCTCGCGGTCGCGGCCGCGCTCGGCGCGCTCGGAGGGGCGCTCGGCGAGCGGCTCCTGCCCTCGCGGGGCTAGCGCCCGCGTCCGGTCTCGGTGCTCGGCAGCGGCAGGAGGGGCAGCGCGTAGAACACGGCCGTGAGCGCGTAGAGCGCGAGACTCGCGACCGGCGCGACGAAGGCCAGCGCCATGCCGACGGTGTACGCGCCGAGGCCGATCGGGAAGAACCGTCCATCTCGCCGGATCCGGCGCGCCATCGCGGCATCGCCGACCAGCCGGCCGTCCTGCGTCGCGTAGAAGAACACGCCCGCGAACGCGATCGCGATGAGCAGCCCGCCCAACCCGTACACGACGAGAGCCGCCGTCGCCCCGTGCTCGGACAGGATGTAGCGGTCGACGAGCGATGTCGGGAACGGCACGATCCCGACCGCGACCAAGAGCAGCAGATTGAGATAGAGGAAGCGCCGGTCGACCCGCCGGCAGTGCTCGAGCAGCGTGTGATGGTTCACCCAGATGATCCCGATCGTGAGAAAGCTCACCAGGTACGCGGCGTACGCCGGCCACAGCTCGCGAAGCGACGCGACAAGATCGGGGCTATCCGCCGGCGGGCGGAGCTCGAGGATGAGGAGCGTCGCGGCGATCGCGAAGACGCCGTCGCTGAACGCTTCGAGCCGGCTGCTCCGCACCGTTCCTGCGTCAGCGCAGAACGAACGGCGCCGCGGCCTGCAGCGCCCAGCGGTAGACGACATCGGGCACGATGCCGATGACGATGACCGCGAGCCCGGCGACGCCGAGGCCGGTCGACAGCAGTCCGGCCGACACAAGCCGCGGTGGGTTCGCCTCGACCTCGTACATGTACATGTGCACCACGACCCGCAGGTAATAGAACGCCGCGAGCACCGCGTTCAGCGCGATGACCACGGCGAGCCAGGTCAGCCCGGCGTCCAGCACGGGCTGCAGGATGAAGACCTTCGCCACGAACCCGATGGTCGGCGGGATGCCGGTGAGCGAGATGAGGAACACGGCGAACGCGAGCGCGCCCGCGGGCTGCCGCCGGGCGAAGCCGTTCAGCTCGTCGAGCGTCGCGCCCCGCGTGCCGGCGAGATCGAGATAGATGAGGCAGGCGAAGGCGCCGAGATTCATGATCCCGTACGCGAACACGTAGAACAGGACCGCGGCCGAGGCCGACGCGCCGGCCTGGTACGCCGCGACGCCGGCGAGGATGTAGCCGGTGTGGGCGATGCTCGAGTACGCGAGCATCCGTTTCACGTTCGGCTGGACGAGGGCGACGATGTTCCCGCCGGTCATGGTGATCGCGGCGAGGACCGCGAACACCGCACTCCAGTCGAGGCCGAGCGGGCCGAGGCCGCCGATCATGATCCGGAGGATCGCGGCGAACGCGGCGGCCTTCGGCGCGACGCTCATGAACGCCGTGGCCGGCGTGGGCGCGCCGTCGTAGGCGTCCGGCGTCCACTGGTGGAACGGGACCACCGCGGCCTTGAAGGCGAGCCCGACGGTCACGAGCGCGAGCGCGACGAGTGTCGCGCCGTTCGTGAGGCCGCCCACGGCGATCGCCGCGGCGATGCCGGCGAACGTCGTGGTCCCCGAGAGGCCGTAGAGCCACGCGAACCCGTACAGGAGCATCGCCGAGCTGAACGCGCCGAGCAGGAAGTACTTGAGCGCGGCCTCATTGCTGAACCGGTCGCGGCGGGCCATCCCGGCCAGCACGTAGATCGGGATGGTCATGAGCTCGAGCCCGATGAACACCGTGATGAGATCCGACGCGAGCGCGATGGTCATCGCGCCGACCGTCGAGAAGAGGATCGTGGCGTAGAACTCGGCCGCGGGGATCGCGCGCCGCTCGAGGTACTCCGGCGCGACGACGACGGCGAAGATCGCGAGGATGCAGAACAGCACGCGGAAGAACGTTGTGAACGTGTCGACGACCACGAAGCCGCCGAAGGCGGTGTGGCTCGCGACCGTGAGCGGCCCGCTGAAGATCGCGACCACGAGCCCGAGGACCGCGAGGATCGGCATCCAGATCCGCGCGATGGCCCGATCCACGACCGCGTCGGCCAGCAGGATGAGGCACGCGGTCGCGGTCACGACGACCTCGGGCAGCACGGTGATGACGTCGTCGACGCTCATGTGCTCGATCTCCGTCTCACTTCAAGACCACCTGCGACGCGCCGGCGACGATCGCGAGGACCCGTTGCACGGAGGGCTCGATGATCGCGATCGCCGGCTGCGGGAACACTCCGAGCAGCACGGTGAGGACGAGGAGTGGCACCGCGCACACGACCTCGAGGGGCGAGAGGTCCGGCAAGGCGCGGTAGGCCTCGCGCAAGGTACCGAACATCACGCGCTGGAACATCCAGAGCAGGTACACCGCGGCGAGGATCACGCCGATCGCCGCCAGCGGACCCCAGAACAGGCCGCCCGGACCGCCGACCGGGTTGAACTTGAACGTCCCGAGGAGCACGAGGAACTCGCCGACGAACCCGTTCAGGCCGGG
Source organism: Candidatus Limnocylindria bacterium (assembly GCA_036564585.1). Lineage (GTDB taxonomy): Bacteria > Chloroflexota > Limnocylindria > P2-11E > P2-11E > UBA4735. The sequence continues at coordinate 9,958 of DATCOR010000016.1, forward strand.
GAGGCCGAGCGAGGCGAAGACGAAGACGCCGAAGAACGCGGTGTACAGCGGCCAGCGATTCGCGAGTCCGCCGAGATCGGCGATCTGGCGGCGATGCGTCTTCTCGTATTGGATGCCGACGAAGAGGAACAGCGCGCCGGTCACGAATCCGTGGTTCAGCATCTGGAGCACCGCACCGACGCCGCCCTGCTGGTTCAGCACGAAGATGCCGAGCGTGACGAAGCCCATGTGCGCGACGGATGAGTACGCGACGAGCTTCTTCAGATCCTTCTGCACGACCGACACGACCGCGCCGTAGAGGATCGCGACGACCGACAGCAAGATGAGGATCGGCAGCCACGCCTGGGTGCCGATCGGGAAGAGCGGGACCGCGAAACGCAGGAAGCCGTAGCCGCCGGCCTTCAACAGCACCCCGGCAAGGACGATCGACCCGGCGGTCGGCGCCTCGACGTGGGCGTCGGGCAGCCAGGTGTGGAACGGGACCATCGGCATCTTGATCGCGAACGCGAGCGCGAAGGCGAGGAACACCCAGAACTGGAAGTCCGCGGAGAACCGGCCGGAGCGCGTG
>DATCOR010000294.1:0-2503 GCA_036564585.1 Candidatus Limnocylindria bacterium
GGCCACATGTCGATCTTCCGGGACGGCCGCCGCCAGGACGGCGTGTGGTCCCGCGCGACGATCTTCGACCCGTGGACCTTCGTGAGCGCCGCCGGCGAGCAGATCCTCCTGTCGCCAGGCCAGACCTGGGTCCACATGATCCCGACCACGTGGAGCGTGCCGAGCAACTAGACCACTGCGTCGGGCCTAGCATCCACAGATGCGCGACAGCGGTCCGGCGGTCACTCCCCAGCGGGCGGCGACGAGCGAGCGGCGGCCACTCACGATCCTGTTCGCCGACATCGCCGGATCGACGACGATCGCCGAAAAGCTCGACCCCGAGGACTGGACCGTCCTCGTCCAGCAGGCCTTCGACCGGCTGAACACGATCGCGTCGCGGTACGGCGGCACGGTCGCGCGGCTCATGGGCGACGGCGTGCTCGTGTTCTTCGGCGCGCCGGTCGCGCACGAGGACGACCCGGAGCGAGCGGTGCGCTGCGGCCTCGACATGGTCCGCGAGATCGAGGGCCTCGGCGGCCCGACCCACGCGGCGCACAGTGTGCCGCTCCAGGTGCGCGTTGGCATCAACACGGGACCTGTGGTCGTCGGCATGGTCGGCAGCGACGTCGCGCGCGAGTACACCGCGATGGGCGACGCGGTGAACATCGCGGCCCGGATGCAGGCCTCCGCGCCGCCGGGCGGCGTGATGATCACCGCCGCGACGCACAAGTTCATCGCGCCGCTCGTGGACACGATCGACGCCGGCGCGCTCGAGCTCAAGGGCAAGGCCGAGACGGTGCACGGGTACCAGGTCACGGGACTCCGCCGCGGCGCGGTGAGCGCTCGCGGTCTCGGCGACGAGGTGCACTCGGCGATGATCGGCCGCGATGCCCAGCTCGCGCGCCTTCGCGATGCATTCGCGGTCGTCCGCGCGCGGCAGGGCCGGGTCGCCTCGATCCTGGGCGAGCCGGGGATCGGGAAGAGCCGGCTGCTTGCGGAGCTGCGCGCGCACGTCGCGGCGACGGATCCCACGGCCAAGTGGCTGGAGGCCCGCTGCCTCTCGTACGGCCGCGGGCTTCCGTATCACCTCGTCGTCGATCTCGTGCGCTCGGCCATCGGCGTCGCCGCGACCGCCGACGAACCCGAGATCCGCGCTGCCCTCGAGCGGCGCACGAAGGGCCTGCTCGGCGACGCGTGGCTCGATGCGTACGTCTACCTCGGGCACCTGCTCTCGATCCAGCTCTCGCCGGAGCAGCGTGCCCGGATGTCCGCGCTCGATCTCGAGACCCTGAAGCGCTACACGTCATCGATCGTCGCCGTCGTCAAGGCACTGGCGGCACAGGGTCCGGTCGTTATCGCTCTCGAGGATCTCCACTGGGCCGATGGGCCCTCGATCGATCTGCTCCTCGGCCTGATGCCGCTCGCGACCGAGCTTCCGCTCCTGGTCGTCACGACGTCGCGGTTCGACCGGGAGAGCGAAGGCTGGCGGCTCATCTCGGCCGTGCGCGATCTGTTCGGCGAGGCCCTGCTCGAGCTCCGCCTCGATCCGCTCTCCGGTGAGGAAACCCGAACGCTCGTCGCGAACCTGCTGCACATCGAGTCGCTGCCGCAGGCGACACGCGACCACATCCTCGCGAAAGCCGAGGGCAACCCCTTCTTCGTCGAGGAAGTGATCCGCATGCTCATCGACCGCGGCGCGATCGAGCGCCGCGACGATCGGTGGGTCGCGACCGCCCGGGTCGCCGACGTGGAGATCCCCGACACGCTCCAGGGCCTGCTCCTCGCGCGCATCGACCGCCTGCCGCCCGAGAGCAAGCGCACGCTGCGGGTCGCCGCGGTCATCGGGCGCCAGTTCGGCGTCGCGATGCTCGAGCGGCTGCTCGAGGCACCGACCGAATGAGCGCGCGGACCGAGCTCAGCACCCTCGAGGCGAGCGGCCTCGTGCAGGTCGCGGCGCTCGAGCCCGAGCTCGAATACCTGTTCCGGCACGCGCTCGTGCAGGACGCCGCGTACAGCTCGTTGCTGAAGCAGGACCGCCGAACGTTGCATCGGCTCGCCGCGCAGACGCTCATCACGCTGTATCCGGAGCGGACCCGCGAGTTTGCCGGCGTCATCGGGATGCACTACGAGCGCGCGGGCGATCTCGCCGCGGCCGCCGAGTACCTCGTCATCGCCGGCGAGCAGGCCCTCGAGCGGTTCGCGCGCAAGGAAGCGGTGGTGTTCTTCGACCGCGCGGAGGCGAGCTTCGCGCCCGACGATCCGCGGATCGACATCCGGCTGCGCGCGGCGCTCGGCGCGGGCAAGGTCTCGTGGACCTATCGCGGTCAGGACGAGGGCATCGCCCGGCTCGAGCGCGCGCTCGCGATGGGCGAGACGGCGGGCGATCCGAAGATCGTGGGCGACATCTATTTCACGCTCGCGTTCTTGCGCCGGATGCGCGGCGAGACGATGATCTCGAGCCCCGAGCTCAAGCGCGCGGTCGAGCGTGCGGCCGAGATCGGCACCGCACGCGGCGATCCGAGCG